>JANPOJ010000347.1:0-4168 GCA_031427935.1 Ilumatobacteraceae bacterium
CGATGTTGCCGAGTGGGATCGACGGGCTCTCCCGCCACGGCACGTCGGCGATGTCGTACACAGCGTCGCTGCGCCATCCGAAGTCGTACAGGTACTCGTTGAGTTGATCGAGGAAGGCGCGCCCCTCGTCGGTCTGCGCCAACTTCGCTGCGAGGTCGCGAGGATGGGTCTCGTCGAACAGTTGGTGCATCGACTTGCTGTCGCGGACGATTCGGCTGAGCCTCCACAGGCCGTGTGCGGCGTCGACCGGTCGCGTGTGATGCCCCTGGAGGATCTGGTACGCCTCGGTGGGATCATCGGGTTGCATCACGTCGGCATAGAAATCGCTGAGCTTCACGCCCGCGACCAGCGCGAAGTTGATGTGGCCGTGGATGTACCACATCTCGGTCATCCAACTCTTCATGTCATCGAACTTGGCGAGCAGTTCGGCGTTGGTCATCCCCGAGTAATCGGCGTCGCGCTCCGACTCGTTTCGCGTCCGGATGAGCGGAAGCCACTCGTTGGTCCAACGCTTGCCGACGAGGGGGACCTTCTTGTCGAGCGTGTCGAGGTAGCGCGACATGCGATCCTCGACGACGGCCTCATCGGGATGAGGGTGGAACGCCATGTAGAAGTAGTGGTTGATCGCCTGGTTCGAGGCCACGACCGGGCAGTCGTACTCGGCCTGCGCCTTGGTGAACCCGACCGCCAGCGTCGACATGACCAGGTCCTGCGACAGCGGGTGCAGCGGCCTTGGTGCGTGCATCTTGTCGAAGGCCCAGAAGCCCTCGATCTCGTCCGGCCCCGGAAACGTCACCTGCTCGGCAGTGTCAGTCATTCCATACCCCCTCTGATTGCGCCACGACCCCCATCTGGCATGACGATGCTGATTGTACTGTTCGCTAGCCCCACAGCTTCTTCGTGGCGATTGCCGCACCTTCGGCGAGCGCCTTGAACTTCGGCCACACGACGGTCGGATGCACCTCGGGCGCATAGCTCGCCCGCGAGGAGAACCCGCAGTCGGCACCGGCGATCACGTTCTCCTTGCCGACGATCGACGCGTAGTTGCAAATGAACTCGGCGATCAGTTCGGGATGCTCGACGTAGTTGTTGGCATGGCCGAGCAACCCCGGGATCAAGATCTTGCCGTCGGGCACGCCGACCTCTTGCACCTGGCGCCATTCGTGCATGTGCCGCGGGTTCATCACTTCGAACGAGTAGGCCTGAGCGTTGATCTGGAAGGTGTACTCCAGAGCGACCTTCAGCGGGATGTCGGTCAGTCGCGGCCCGTGGTTGAGGCCGTAACACGTGTGGTGTCGGATGCGGTCTTCGGGGATGCCGCGCAGGGCGTGGTTGAGTGCCTCGACATGGATGGCGGCCGAACGACGGCGGCTCTCGAGCGACTGGCCCGGGTCACACAACATGTCGATCAACCACGGGTCGTCGACCTGCAAGATGAAGCCTGCCTCGACGATGCCGAGGTACTCCTCGCGCATCGCCTCGGCGACGGCGTTGAGGTACTCCTCGTATTCCTGGTAGTACTCGTTGCGACCGAACCCGCTGGGGCCCGTGGCCGGCATGAAGATGTCGGAGATGTCGAGGTCTTCGCACGCCGCCTTGAGGTTGTCGATGTCGATCTGCAACAGCTTCTGGCCGGTGTAGGAGATCGGGCCCTTGGCGATGATCCGCCGCAGCGGGCTGACGGCCGACGCATACTTCTTGAAGTACTCCGTGTAGTACTCGGGGAACATGTCGAACTCGGCTTGCCACGACGGCGCCATGGTCGACGGGCCCATGTCGCCCGCGAAACCACCGAGACGAGCCATGACGTAGCCAAGGGAGCTGAGCGTGCGCATCTCGCCGGCGGCGACGGGGGCGAGGCCGTTGTCGACCTGCTGCTGCACCCGGTCCTTGACCGCGGCGGCGATCTCCTGGTCGAGCGCCTCGGCGTCGTAGGGTCGACTGTGCTCACGCTCTTTCATGATGTCGAGCAACGAGTGTGGGCGGGCCAAGCTGCCGACGTGCGTCGTGAGAATACGGTCGGTGCTTTGCTTCATGCTTCCCCCAGCGAGATCGTGTCGACGATGGATTGTTTCACAGCCCGGAAGCGAGCGGGCCATCTGCGTTCGCCGGTGGCGAACACCGGAGCCTCAGGTCGTGCCCGCCCCGTGCTCGCGCAGCAGATACGCCGAATGCAGGAGCTCCGGGCGCTCGGTGAGCTCGGTCGCCGACCCGCTGTAGCGCACCCGACCACCTTCGAGCACGTACGCGGCCTTGGCCAGCGACAGCGCGACGTGGGCGAACTGCTCGATCAGCAACACGCCGACACCCGACGCCGCCACCTCGGCCAACGTCGGCACGAGGCGCTTGACGACGATCGGCGCCAGACCGAGCGAGAGCTCGTCGACCAGTAGCACCTTGGGTCGCGAGACCAACGCCTGGGCCAGCACCACCATCTGCTGCTCGCCACCCGACAACGACCGGCCCTGGATCGTCCAGCGCTTCTCCAACTCGGGGAACAGCGACAGGGTGTAGGCCAGCCCGTCACTTGCCGCCTTGCGACCGAGTGAGTAGGTCGCCACCCGGAGGTTCTCCTCGACGGTCAGCTGCGGCAGCAATCGGCGGCCTTCCGGCACCACTGACACACCGGCGGCGCGGATTCGCTCGGGGCGTTGGTTGGCCAGGTTCTTGCCCTCCAGGTTCACCCAGCCCTTCGTCACCCGGGCCAATCCGGCGCAGGCCAACGCAAGGCTCGACTTGCCGGCGCCGTTCGGACCCAAGATGGTGGTGACCTCCCCGGGCGGCACTTCGATCGTGACGTCGTGCACCACGTTGCGGGGTCCGCGCGCGACCGACACGTTCTCGATGGACAACGTGGCCATCAGGCGACCTCCTCGGTGCCAAGATAGGCCTTCATCACATTGGGGTCGCGCAGCACTTCGGCCGTTGGGCCCGACGCCAGCAGGCGGCCGAAGTCGAGCACTGCCGACCAATCGCAACAGGCTTGCACCAGGCTCATATCGTGGTCGACGAGGATCACCGTTGCCCCGACACGATCCGGGATGCTGCGGATGATGCGGCCGAGTTGCGCGGTCTCGGCATCGGGCAAACCGGCGGCCGGTTCGTCGAGCAGGATCAGCTTCGGTTGACCGACGATGGCCCGGGCGACCTCGATGAATCGTCGTTCTTTGGCACCGAGGGTACGCACGGTGTGGTGGGCCACTTCGGTGAGACCGACGAATTCGAGCGCCTCGTCGACCGCCGCAGTTCGGCCGCCCTTGCCGCTGCGCTCGGAGTGTTCGTAGACCGTGGCGACGTTGTCGAACACGGTCAACTTCTCGATTGCCTGCTCGGTCTGGAACGTGCGGCGCAAGCCCCAACGAGCGCGCTTGTAGTCGGGGAGCGCCAGAAGGTCTTGGCCCATCGCGTCGATGCGTCCACTGCGCGGGGTGACGAAGCCAGACAGCACGTTGAAGAACGTCGTCTTGCCGGCGCCATTCGGACCGATCAGACCGCAGGTCCCTTCAGGGAACTGGACGGTCATCTGATCGAGCGAGACCACGCCCCCGAAATGTACGGACAGCCCGTCGACGTCGATCACGCCTCGATGCCCTTCTTCTCGGCTGCCTTGGTGTTCTGGATCAGGTTGGCAAGCAGACCGAAGCCGAACAACGACAGTGAGAACCGTGTCCAGAACTGATGGCCGACGACGTTCTGGGTGAGGAACTTCAGCAGGCACGTCGCGAAGAAGGCGCCCAGCAGACCGCCCCAGAGGCTGTAGATGCCGCCCATGATCACGACCGCGATCAAGAAGATCGCCGACTGGCGATTGAACGCATCGATGCTCATGCCCTTCGGAACCGTGCCGGCGTACAAGCCGCCGGCGACACCGGCCATGAACGCGGCAAGCGCGAACGCCCAGATCTTGTAGCGGGTGACGTCGATGCCCGCGGCCAGCGCCGCCGCTTCGCTCTGTCGGATCGAGGCCCACGCCCGGCCGGGCTTGCGCGACAGCACGTACGAGGCGAGCATGAACATCAAGAACGCGGCGACGACGATGAACCGGTAGTACCCGGTGTCGGTGATCGCGAATGATGGTCGGCGGGTCGGCCTGATGTCGCTGAGCGTCTTGACGACACCCTTGAACCCGGACCCACCGTTGGGGAACTTGATCTGGCCGAGAACGATC
>JANPOJ010000348.1:0-3984 GCA_031427935.1 Ilumatobacteraceae bacterium
CAAAGCGAGAACCTCGGCGCAGGAAAACGTGCTCGCGTAGTGCCCGCTTCCGGCAATCTCGGTCAGCTTGATCGTCTGCAGTCGGATCCAATCGGCGCGCCGTTGTAACTCGGTGACCGACGTTGATCGCCCCCGTGGCAAATCGACCTGTGACATACCTCCATCGTTGCAACCTGCGCGGCAGCGCAACCGTCTCAGTTTGGGTCAGTACCAGCATCGTTCGCGTCAGTACGGTCGAGACGTGCGAGCTCTGAGGTATCACGGTCGCAGGGATGTGCGTCTGGAGGATCTACCCGAGCCATTGCCCGGACCGGGTGAGGTGCTCATTCGCGTTGCCTACAACGGGCTCTGTGGCAGCGATGTTCACGAATACTTCGAAGGACCGGCCGCGACCACGCTCGATCCTCACCCGTTGACCGGCTGCGCTCTCCCGTGCGTGCTCGGCCACGAGTTCTCGGGTCGGATCGCTGAACTTGGCGCCGGAGTCGTAGATCTGGTCGTTGGGCAACTGGTCGCCGTTGAGCCAATCGAGACCTGCTCGACGTGCGCACGCTGCCGGTCAGGGCACCGTCACCTCTGCCGCAAAATTGCCTTCCACGGCTACAACCGCAACGGCGGAGGCCTGTCGGAATTGACTGTTGTGCCGCGGCAAATGGTTCACGTGTTGCCCAGTGGGTTGACCGCGGTGCACGGCGCGTTGATCGAGCCGATGGCTGTTGCACGTCGCGCGGTTCGCCGAACCGGCATCCATGGAGGTGGCGGGCTAGTAGTCGTGCACGGCGCCGGGCCGATCGGATTGGGTGCCTTACTGGCACTCCGCGACGGTGGCGTTCACGTAGTCGCCGTCGACCCCTCGTCAGCCCGGCGCGCCGCGGCCACCGCCTTGGGCGCGCAAGCAGTCGTGGATCCGGCTACAGATGACGTTGCGTCAGCGGTGCGCGACCTCACCCATGGTCTCGGGGCCGACGCAGCCATCGACGCGGCGGGCGTGCCCTCTGCATTCTCGGCTGCCCTGCGCAGTACCCGACCCGATGGCATCGTGGTGCTCGTCGCACACCACAATGACGCGTTGAGCCTTCGGTCTGGTCACCTGATCTTCAACGAGATCGCGATAACCGGTAGCTCGATCTACGACGCCGACGACTTCGCATGGGTGATCGATGCCATGCAACGCGGCGCCTATCCACTTGACGGCTGGATCACAACCATCCAGCTCGACCGCGCTGTCGAGGACGGCTTCGAAGCTCTTCGCGAGCAGCGAGTGAACAAGGTGCTCGTACAACTCGGTGACCCGACCCACGAGGCCCCTCCGGGCAGGTCTGTCGTCGGGCCGAGTGAACAGAACGGTGAGGTGCAAAGGAGGCGGTCCTAGACGCCGCCGCGGGCTCCAACGATCATGTCGCTGAGCTTGCTCGCGATCAGCCGTTCACGTTCCTCGGTGGCGTGTTGGTAGCCGAGAGCCGCCCTCGCTGACGCATGCCCCATGCGCACCATGAGTTCGTTCGTGCTCGCGCCAGTCATCGCAGCGAGCGTGTTGCCGGTGTGCCGCAAGTCGTGAAAGCGAAGGCCTTCCAGGTCTGCTTCGCGGGCCAATGCGTGCCACGTCGTGTTGAAGTTCCCCCGTCGCAACGGTCCACTCTTTGGGCCGACGAAGACGACGCCGTCGGGCCCCGGTTCGGCGAGCACGACCGGATCCGACGCCACGGGGACGGCCCTCACCGGCAGGTCGATGACTGCGGGCACGATCGAAATCACCGCGGCAATCACTGGCGGTCATTCACGGACACAACCTATGCAGCTCACCGGCACAAGGCGAGTTTGGTCGACGATGCTGTTCGCTGATCGGAACGAACCGACCGGCTCAGCAGCAGTCGTCGCAGGTCTCGCCTCGCCACGCTTCGCGGCCCTCGTTGATGGCGAGTACGGCAATGGCGAGCGCGGCGAGCGGGTCGGCCCACCACCAGCCAACGCTGGCGTTGAGAAGGAGACCGCCGAGCAGGATGGCGGAGAGGTAGGCACAGAGTTTGGTCTGGTTGCTGTCGGCGACGACAGTGCTGCTGCCCATCGCGCGGCCGGTGCGTCGCTTTGCGCCAGCGAGGATCGGCATGACGACAAGCGAAGCGATCGCCAGGCCGATACCGACCGGCGCGGACTCGGGCTGGGCACGACTCGAGAGGTCGACGATCGCTTGGACGGCCACGTAGACGGCGAGCGCGAAGAAGCTGACCGCGATGAGCCGCAGCGCTCGACGTTCGCGGTCTTCAGCGAGGCCGTGGAGTTGCCACAAGATCACCACCGCGGAGAGCACTTCAACGGTTGAGTCGAGCCCGAACCCGACAAGTGCGATGGAACTCGCAGCCGCGCCGGCAGTGATCGCGACGACGGCCTCGATGACATTCCAGGCGATCGTTGCCCACGCCAATTGGCGGGCGCGTCGCGAGAGTGCGGTCGAGGTGAGCATGGTCGTCACCAGCCGACCGCCCCCGGGCCACGATGGTTGTCGGGCGCGGCTTGCAAGGTGGAGTAGAGAATCCCGAGCGGCGCAAAGGAATCGACGAATTGACTGATGGATTCGTCGAGCGTTGGACTTCTCAGGAAGGCGTCCGGACCGAGTTCGATCACGACGCTGAACCGCACGCCGTCGGCGATCCATTCGAGTTGCTCAATGGGTGGCTGGCCCTTTGTGGTTGTTCCGTCTTGTGGGAAGCGAAGGATGGCATCGCTGTTCGCGGCCGATATGACCGTCGCGTCATTGTCGGGATCTTCGTCGGTCAGGCGAGCCTTCACCGTTCCAGTCAAGCCCTTGGTGACGGAGATCTGTTCTCGAAGCCCACCGCCGATGAGTGCATCGTCGGCGACTTCGGCGATGATCACGCGGCCCACGCCACGGTCGGTCCCGCTGACACCGAAATCAGAGGTCGAGACCGCTTCAACATCGAGTTCGGACGGAAGCATCGGTTCGAAGTCGATGGTCGCTATCGGAAGCTGGTCGAGCTGCGAACCGGGTATTGCCATACCACCGGCGGGGTTCGTCCACGTTCGGATCGGTATCAGCTTGAAACAGAGCGGTGGATCAGCCAGCGAGAACAGGTCGTAAGCGCACGTGCATGACTTCGTGCCGACTGCCTGATCAGGGCTGACCGACGTAGGGGGTGGGAGCCGCGTGCACAACGATCCGTCAGACATTGCGACCGCGTCGGAACTGACGGGATAGGTGGCGGCAACAGTGGTCGAGGACTCCGAAGGCGATTCTGGGACCAAGGCCGACTGATTTGCGGTGTTGTCGCCACAACTGCTGATCATGGCAATCGTTGACGCGACCAGGATGCTCGTCCGACGGAATGCGGAATTCAACACGTCACGGCTCCAGTTGTCACAGTCGCATTGATCAAGGTAGCGGACCACCGAGGCGTCGACTTCTCAGCCACCCGATGAGCCGAACCGACGCAAGTACCAAGGTCCATTCAGCGGATACCGGTGTCACAACTGATCTCCGCAACAGCATCGGCTTGAGCGCGCACTTCGACCTCGACCGGCGCACACACCGGGAAGGCGTTGTCGCCAGTGTCGACTGTGATGGTGTAGATCCCCGCTGGAATCTCAGCCGCAAAAGAACCGCTGGCGTCGATTCTCACCGAGCTGACGACCTGCTCACCCTGCGCAAACTGAACGTTGCCTTGCACTGGCTTCGGTTGGCAATTGGGATCGCCGGGTTGCTCGACGGGGCAGGTGGGGCCGGCGAGCGCGTGGCCGCTGACTCGGCCGTTCGAACCGCTTTGAGGGCTGGCGGTGCCGCAGCCCACGATCAGCGACACGGCGGCCACAACGATCACACAATGCATGTCGACTTGGACGCCACGATGGCGGCCACGGTTCCCGCCTCTAGGGAAACGGGAGTCAGCGGTTCGACGATCCAACGATGCGACCCTCAGGTGCGAACCGCAACCACTCGTGCGAATCAGACTGCTTGGACACTCGCCCGCC
>JANPOJ010000349.1:0-2946 GCA_031427935.1 Ilumatobacteraceae bacterium
GCGAAGTGCCCCTGATGACCGACTACGGCTCCTTCATCGTCAATGGCACCGAGCGTGTCATCGTCAGCCAGCTGCACCGCAGCCCCGGCGTGTTCTTCGAGCACGACAAGGGACGTTCTGGTGCTCGCGCAAGGCGGTCAACTACATGATCCCGCAGGGCTGGGGCCGAATCATCAACATGTCCTCGGTCGAAGGCAAGTGCGGCAAGCCCGGGCTGTCGATCTACGTCATCGCCAAGCACGCCATCAACGGTCTCACCAAGTCGATGGCCCAGGAAGTCGGCACGATGGGGATCACGGTCAATTCTCTGTGCCCCGGTGTGATCGAGACCGACATCGTCAGAGAGCAGGGGCCTCAGGCTGCCGAGGCGATGGGCATCTCGTACGAGCAGCTCATCGAGTACTTCGTCGAAGAGTCGGCGACCAAGAGGGTGATGGCGGTCGACGATGTCGCTGCTGTGGCCATGCTGCTGGCCTCACAGGCCGGCGCCGGGATCACCGGCTCGCTCATTTCGATCGATGGCGGCACCTCGCCGTACTGACAGGGGGAGATTTCATTGGGAAAGCTCGAAGGAAAAGTGGCGGCGATCACGGGTGGTACCCGCTCGATCGGCCGCGGCATCGCCGAGGCATTTCTGGCAGAGGGTGCGTCGGTCGTGATCAACGGTCGCGACGAAGCGAAGGGTCAGAAAGCCCTCGAAGAGATCGGTTCGCCCGAGCGCACGGCATTCTTCGCCGGCGACGCCGCCAAGCAGGCGACGGTCGAGGGACTCGTCGACTTCGCGGTCAAGAGGTTCGGCAAACTCGACATCATGTGTTTGAACTCCGGTGGTGTGAAGAACACCGCCCCGGTGTACATGATGACCGACGAAGAGTGGAACCTGGAGATCGACTGGAACCTCAACCACGTGTTCTGGGGCATGCGCAAGGCCCTGCAACACATGATCCATCATGGGTCCGGACGGATCATCGTCACGTCGTCGGTGGAAGGCAAGTTGGGCAAGCCGGGTATCCCCGGATACTCGGCTACCAAGCACGCAGTCAATGGCTTGGTGAAGTCCGCGGCACGCGAGGTCGGCACGACTGGCATCACCGTCAATGCCATCCTCCCGGGGATCATCGAAACCGACATCGTGCGCGAGACAGGACCGCAATCGGCGATCGCGATGGGGCTGGAGAGCTACGACGCGATGATCGGTCTGTTCACCAAGGAATCGTCGATCAAACGGCCCAACAAGGTCGAAGAGGTCGCCGCGGTGGCTGTGCTGATGGCCTCCGATGCCGGCAAGAACATCACCGGGTGCATGTTCCCGGTCGATGGTGGGACGATGCCGTACTGAGGACTGCGTGACCGAGCCATACTCTCACCTCGCGCAGGCACACGCCTTCGAGCCGACCGAGGGGTATCGATACCTGCGCGAACAGTGCCCGGTCTATCGCGAAGACGCCCACGACCCGCCCTTCTACGTGCTCAGCAGGTTCGCCGACGTTCGTAGCGTGGTGAAGCAGCCCGACCAGTGGGGCAACAAGGACGGGCCCGGAGTGTTCTTCCAGGAGACCGGCGTGCTCGGCTCCGCCGACGACCCGGATCACGCCCGACATCGACGGGTGTTGCGCGATGCGTTCGTGCCCACCGCGGTCGCCCGGTTGCAGCCGGCCGCCGAGGAGATGGCAGATGAGCTGTTCGACGAGATCCTGCCACGCGGAGAAACCGACTTCGTGGAGGCGTTCGCGTTCCCGTTTCCGGCGATGGTGATCGGCGAACTGCTCGGTGTGCACCGCGAGGATCGCGAGGACTTTCGACGGTGGAGCTCGGAGGTGGTGCAGGCGCTGACCGGCGGGTCACTCGACGACTACACGCGAGCCAAGACGAGTGTCGAGGACTACATCGAGGCTCGGCTGCTGGAACGCGAGGCTGCTGGCGGCGATCTGCCCGACGACGCCTTGAGTCGCATGCTGGTGGCGTGGCGCGACGGTGTGCTCTCGACGGCCGAGGTCCGTCATCTCGGTCACCAGCTCCTCGTCGCCGGTCACGAGACCACCACCAGCCTGCTCGGCCTGATGCTGTACCGCTTGATCCAGCGACCACAGCTGTTCGGCCGGTTGCGCGCCGACCCGACACTGCTCGATGCGGCGATCGAGGAAGCGCTGAGGTTCGACTCGCCGGTGCAGGGTCTCTTCCGCACCAATTTGCAAGCGTGCCCGATGCACGGCGAGACCATCCCAGCGAACACCAAGATGCAAGTGCTCTATGCCGCGGCCAACCGCGACCCTGCACGGTTCACCGACCCAGACGAGTTCCGACTCGATCGCGATCTCGAGGAGTCGCGTGGTCACCTCGCGTTCGGGTGGGGGATCCACTTCTGCATCGGTGCTCCGCTGGCGCGGATGGAGGCGCGGGTCACGTTCCAGCGAATCCTTGATCGGATGCACGACATCGAGCTGACCGGGCCGGCGCTGCGCAACGAGTCGTTCGTCCTCCACGGGCTGATCAGCTTGCCGATCCGCTGGCGAACAGGCTGAAGGAGCCCATCATGATCCCTGCCCCCGACCATTCGTCGCGCTCGCTGACCGATCTGTTCTCGCTCGAAGGCCGCGGCGCCGTGGTCACCGGCGCAGCCCGAGGTCTCGGCGCGCAGATCGTTCGGCGCCTCGCCGAGGCCGGTGCCGACGTGATCGCCGGCGACATCGATGTTGCCGGCGTCGAAGCAACGGCGGCCGAATCGAGCGCGACATCCGGGCGCAAGGTGATCGGCGTACACCTCGACGTGTCAGACACCGCCACGGTCGTTGCTGCCGCGGACCGGGCCATCCACGAGTTCGGCAGGCTCGACATCTGGGTCAACAACGCCGGCATCTCGTATGCCACGGGTCCGGCCATCGAGGTGACCGACGAGTTCATCGACCGCATGTTCGCGGTCAACTCACGCGGCACGTTCGTCGGCGC
>JANPOJ010000350.1:0-2805 GCA_031427935.1 Ilumatobacteraceae bacterium
GCATGCGCCGGTCGATCGCGCAGATGAAGTCGCCGAGCTGATCGTCGACTGCCTCGGCGATGCTGCCGTTCACTGGGCACCCGACGATGCAGTTAGGTTCGTGGCCGATGTCGCGATGCTCCACCGTTGGTCCGATGCCAAGGCGTGACCGCCTATCGTTCGGGCCTGACCACGAGCGAGGACGACGATGTCGACGAATGAGTCTCCCGAATCCGCGATGCCACTCTTCGTCCATCTCGCTGGTGAGACCACCAGCATGCTCCTCGCGAGCAGTGGCGGGATGCCGAGTCTTGTGCATTGGGGTGCGCCGCTGGGCGAGACCGACACCCGATTGCTGGGTGCGATCGAGCGACCGGTTCCCATCGGCGGGCTCGATGTCGACCCACCGCTCGGCTTGGTCGCCGAGACCAGCGTGGGCTGGTTCGGCACACCCGGGATCGAAGGTCATCGAGCCGGAGGACGCGATTTCGCACCCCAGTTCCAGCTGACCTCCAGCGACGTGGGCGACACGGCCGTCGTGTTCGTGCTACGAGACCCGGCTGCCGAACTGTCGTTGACGATCGAGGTCGTGCTGCACCCCAGCGGGGTCGCCACCTTTGCGACCTCGATCTCGAACGATGGCGCCACCGACTACACGCTGGATGCGTGCCGGCTGAGCCTTCCGTTGCCTGCACAGGCGCGAGAGCTCCTGACGGTCGGTGGGCGCTGGACCAACGAGTTCGGGCAGACGCGCACGACGTGGAGTGGCAACTGTGTGACCGTCGAGAATCGCCGCGGCAAGACCTCGCACGAGCGACTTGGCGCAATCTTCGCCGGCACCCCTGCGTTTGCCGAACACAGCGGCGAAGTCTGGGGCTGCCACATCGGATGGAGTGGAAACTTCGAGATCATCTGCGACGCGGTCACCGACGCTCGCCGATCGCTGCAGCTCGGGGAGCTGCTGGCGTCCGGCGAGATCGCGCTTGCGCCGGGACAGCGCTACGACGCGCCGATCGTCTATGCGGCTTACTCGTCGACCGGGCTGAACGCCGTGTCGAGCTCGTTCCACGCGTACCTGCGCGGTCGGCCGCAGCATCCATCGACACCGCGCCCCGTGCTGCTCAACATCTGGGAGGCGGTGTACTTCAACCACGACCTCGCCACGTTGCGCGGGCTCGCCGACATCGCAGCATCGTGTGGAGTCGAGCGCTTCGTCGTCGACGACGGCTGGTTTCACTCCCGTCGCAGCGATCGCGCCGGACTTGGCGACTGGTGGGTCGATACGACCGTGTGGACCGAGGGCCTGACACCGTTGATCGATCACGTTCGAGGCCTCGACATGGAGTTCGGCATCTGGGTCGAACCCGAGTTGGTATACCCGGACTCCGACCTGTATCGCGCCCATCCCGAGTGGACGCTCGTCGACGACCGGTATCCCACGGTTCTGGGTCGCAATCAGTTGGTGCTCGACCTTGGCCGCCCAGAGGTCGTCGAATACCTCTTCGCTCACCTCGACGCGCTGCTGGGCGACCATGAGATCGACTACGTCAAGTGGGACATGAACCGAGATCTCGTCGCCGCCACCTCGCACGGGCGGGCGGGCGTGCATCAGCAGACCCTCGGTGTCTACGGCCTGTTCGATCGGCTGCGTATGGCACATCCCGGTGTCGAGTTCGAGACCTGCGCGTCGGGTGGCGGACGAGTCGACTTCGCGATCTTCGAGCGCACGGATCGTGCATGGACGAGTGACTCGATCGACGCCCTTGATCGTCAGCAGATCCAGCGTGGTTTCTCGTTGCTGTTCCCGCCGGAACTGATGGGTACCCACATCGGGTCGCCGCGGGCGCACACCACCGGTCGCTCGCACGGGTTGGGTTTCCGAGCGGTCGCAGCGTTGTTCGGTTCGCTGGGGATCGAGTGGAACCTGCTGACCGCATCCGACGACGATCGTGCCGACCTCGCCGAGATCGTGTCGCTGCACAAGCGGCTGCGACCACTGCTGCATCACGGCGAGGTCGTACGGATCGACCACCCGGATCCGACCGTGCTGGTGCACGGCGTCGTTGCCGCGGATCGGTCGCAGGCGGTCTTCGCCTGCACCCGGTTGGGCTCCGGCCCGTCGCTGCACACGGCTCCGATCCGGCCCATGCTGCTGGATCCTGAACGGACTTACGACGTCTCCAGTCTTCCGGTACCTCATCAACGATGGGGTCCGGCCCGCCGTCAACCATCATGGATCGTCGAGGGTCTCCGGATGACGGGCCGGCAGCTGTCTGCCATCGGCTTCAGCGCACCGGTTCTGCTCCCCGAGACGTCGATATTGATGCATCTCGTCGCGACGCATGCCGCCGACGCCGAAAAGTGACCAGCTCACAGGTATCGCGGCGGAAATCACCGCCTTTCGAGCCTCCGACACCGATCTGGGGCTGTCAGCCGCCGTCAAGAAGGTGCGATGATTCTGGTCCAGAAACTGCGGTGAGGGCCGGTCATCCCGCACACGGTGAGGTCAATCGATAGACCTAAGCCTTTAGTAGCAATTACTGTTCGACCGATTGGGCCTTAAGGCGGATGGCTAACGACCCGTTGACGTTCTTGCCTGTACCCGGCAGTCTCAACGGATTCCCCCGGGCAACGGGCATTGGGGAATTCAAAGAGGGACGGATCATGTTTGGACGGGATTCTTACGACATCCTCGCCGAGTTTGACGGCCAACAGACGGTGCAGGCGGTGTTGCAAGGTCTGCTCCACGCGGAGGGGCATCCGAAGATTCGCGCCTACTACGACCTCGTGCTGGCGGCACAGGCGAATGGCTTCCTGCATGAAGGC
>JANPOJ010000351.1:0-16335 GCA_031427935.1 Ilumatobacteraceae bacterium
AGGCGCACCGTGTCGCTGACCCGGAGAGATGTGATCAAGGCCGGCGTCTTCGCCGGTGCCACCTTGTCGTTGCCCCTGTCGCGCGTGGTGTCGGGTCAGTCGGCGCTGTCGAACCGCATGCCGTCGAGCAAGCTCCCGAAGCCGTTCACCACGCCGTTCGCA
This sequence comes from Ilumatobacteraceae bacterium, assembly GCA_031427935.1. GTDB lineage: Bacteria > Actinomycetota > Acidimicrobiia > Acidimicrobiales > Ilumatobacteraceae > JAENVT01. Next base: position 163 of record JANPOJ010000351.1, read on the forward strand.
ACCCCGCCGGTTGCCGTGCCGTTCCGAACCGACGACACGACCGACTACTACGACATGACGTCCGCGGCCACGATGCACGAGGTCATCCCTGGCTTCAAGACGATGTTCTTCACCTACGAGGGCGTTGTGCCGGGCCCGACGATCAGGGCCCAGCGGGGCCGCAAGATCGTGATTCGTCATCGCAACATGCTGCCGAAGGTGCACCCGACCCTCGGCTACGAGCCGTGGACGTCGGCGCACCTGCACGGCTCGGCGTCGCTGCCGCAGTTCGACGGCTACGCCAGCGACATCACCCATCCCGGCCAGTTCAAGGACTACCACTACCCGAACTTCCAGCCGGCGCGCACGCTGTGGTACCACGACCATGGTGTGTTCCACACCGCGGAGAACGCCTATCACGGTCTCGTCGCGCAATACCAGATGACCGACGCGCTCGAGCAGTCGCTGCCAATTCCGCATGGGCCGTATGACGTTCCACTGCTGATCGGTGACGCACTGTTCAACAACGACGGGTCGCTGCTCTTCACCCTCGAGGACGAGTCGGGTCTCTGGGGCGACGTCATTCTCGTCAACGGCCGTCCGTGGCCCGTGATGCAGGTCGAGCGGCGCAAGTACCGGTTCCGCCTTGTGGGCATGGCGGTTTCTCGTTCGTGGAAGTTGTCACTCGACTCCGGCGAGCCGATGGCCGTGATCGCAACCGACGGCGGCTTGATGGCGAGTCCTCAATATGTCAACAGTTTCCGCACTTCCTCCGGGGAGCGATACGAGGTCATCATCGACTTCGCCAAGTACCCGATCGGGAGGCGGGTGATCCTGCAGAACACCAGCCCGAAGAACAACCGCGACTTCGCCAACACCAACAAGATCATGGCCTTCGATGTCGTCAGCGATGCGACAGACCTGACGGACAACTCGATCCCCGATGTCTTGAACCCCGACAGCGAAGTGATGGCGCTGCAGGCGAGTGACGCAGTCCGCACCCGCAAGTTCAAGTTCGAGCGCGACGGTGGAAAATGGGCGATCAACGGCACGACGTGGGAGGACGTCGTCGCCAGCAACTATCAGTTCTCGTTGGCCAAGCCGAACAGGGGCGACATCGAGATCTGGGAACTGCAGAACAACTCAGGCGGGTGGTTCCACCCGGTGCACATGCACCTCACCGACTTCAAGGTGCTCGACCGCAACGGCAAGCCGCCGTTCCCCCATGAACGGGGACCCAAAGACGTGGTCTACGTCGGCGAGGGCGAAAAGGTCCGAGTGATCATGAAATGGGAAGGCGTGGGTCGGTACATGATGCACTGCCACAACCTGATTCACGAAGACCACGACATGATGGCCCAGTTCGAGGTCGTCGACCCGACGACACCCGGCGACGACCCACTCGGCACGCTGCCGATCGAGGTTGCCGACGAAGGGGACTATCCGTTGTGAACGTGGCAGTGGCGCCGCGTCGTGCGGGTCGTGACGACCGACCCGCACGGCGTCGCAGCCTCACCGTCGACGTGGCGATCGTGTGCTCGGCGTTTGCCGCACTCGCCCATTTCGTCGCAACGCCGAGCCACTACACCTGGTGGCCGGCCGCAGCGGTGTTCTTCGTCGTGCTCGGTGCCGCCCAGTCGGCGTGCGCGGTGGCGTTGCTGCGCGGTGGGCGCGCCCCGTGGTTCGTGCTCGCCAGCATCTGGGGCACCGTCGGCGTGATCCTGATCTACGTCGCCAGCCGCACCGTCGGCCTGCCGATGGAACCACCGGTCCCGTTCCATGGTGGTCGATGGGTGCCCGGTCGGTCGGTCGTGCCCGACGGCGCCAAGTACGTCGGTCCGCTCGACATCTTCACCCTCGCCGCCGAGATCATGGTGGTCATCACGTTGCTGACGATGTTGCCGAAGGTGGCGAAGGACCGTGCGGTCAACCGCCTGATGTGGATCGGTGTGCTGCTCTGGGGGGCCGGCATCGTTGGCTTCGTGTGGTGACCACCGCGCTCGAGCCCGCGGTGGATGACGAGGAGGTCGAGCGACCCGACCACGATGCCAAGACGACGCGACGAGTGCTGTGGTTCGCCGGAGCGCTCGTGGTGATGTTGCTCATCCACAGCTTTGTCGTCGAGCCGGTGCGGGTCCGCTCCAACAGCATGGAGCCAACCATTCCCTCAGGAGCAGTGCTGTTGATCGACAAGGTCACGTTGCGGGCCCGCGATCCTCATCGGGGCGAGATCGTGGTCGCCTCCGACCCGCGCACCGGCGCGTCGATCGTCAAGCGGGTCGTCGCCATCGGCGGCGATTCGGTCGGGATCGACAACGGCCAGCTGGTTGTCAATGGCGTCAAGGTGGTCGAGCACTACATCGACAACGACGACATGGACGGCTTCTACTTCGGGCCCGACATCGTGCCGCCCGGTCACGTGTTCCTGCTGGGTGACAACCGAGCCACGTCGGAAGACTCGCGGGCGTTCGGCCCCGTCGATGTCGATGCCATCGACGGCCGGCTGCTGGCCACGCTCTGGCCGCTGGGCTGACGCACTGGCCGCGCGACAAACTGTGGCCATGGGCCCCGACGATGTGCACGACGTCAGCGAACGTTGGTCTCAGTGGCGCGCCGAAACCGATCTCGATGAGTACTACACCAGATGGCGCCGCCTTGCCGAGACCGGTCGATCGCCCCACGGCGAGGCCGACTTCATCGAGTCGTTGCACCCGGGCTCGGTGCTCGACGCCGGCTGCGGCATGGGTCGCGTCGCAATCGAGCTGGCCCGGCGTGGCATCGATGTGGTCGGGGTCGACCTCGATGACGATCTGCTGGCGTTCGCCCGCCGTACCGAACCGTCACTTCGATGGGTGCATGCAGATCTGGCGACCATGTCGCTCGATCGTCGGTTCGACGTGGTCGCCATGCCCGGGAACGTGATGATCTACTGTCGGCCCGCCGATCGCCGCGCCGTCATCGACAATGTTGCGGCCCATCTGCAGGACTCGGGCTGGTTGGTGGCCGGCTTCGCGCTGCAGGCGGAAACCGACGCGTTGACGCTGGGCGAGTACGACGAACTGTGCGCTGGATGTCGACTGGAACCGGTCGGTCGCTGGGCGACCTGGCAAGGCGGTCCGTACGAAGGCGCCCAGTACGCGGTGTCACTGCACCGTCGCCGATTCCGAATCCCGAGAGTCGACGAGACGATCTCACCCGGAGTGGTCAAGCTGTGACTATGTGAGCCGGGCAGGCCTCCCTTCGACCGGTCGAGACCGCCGACCATGATGAATTCCGGGTTCGGATGGTGATGATTTCCGTCACACCTTGTGACTCTGCAGCCACCAAGCAACCGCTATCCGCGAAGAAAGTTGTAAGGACTTACGCCGTAAGGCGGTAATCAGTTCAACCTAGTGCGACCTTGGCAGTACCCCCATCGAATCATTGCCTTCTCGTCGTGCCGCTGTCACGCTGCGTGCGAACACCTGCCTTGGACGGGGCGGTGAGATAGAGAACGGAAAATCAATGAACGGACGGGTTCAGGTAGCGGTCGGCGCGTACGTCGAGATTTCGGATAGCCACTCCACCGCCGACGCAACATCGCGTCGGAAGACCACCGGGACGGCGTTTCGATGACTGCGGTCATCGTTCGTCCGGCGCAGTTGGGTCGGCGGTGGGTGCGCGTCGCTACCGCGTCCGCCTTGATCGTGGGCTGTGCGGCGGGCTCCGTGCTTGCTGCCGACATGTTGCGTGGCGGCAATCCATTGGTGACGTCGCCGGCGAGTCCGACGGGGCCGACTGCTCACGTGATTGGTGAGGACGTGGCCACGAGTTTCGGTGTCGTGGCAGTCGAGCACGCGACGGCGATCAGTGGTCTCAACGACGCGCAGGTCACCGGCGCGCACAATGTTCCGGGGCTGGTTTCGGCGGGCTCGATCGATGTGCAGGTGGCGGCGGTCATCACCAACCTCTCCGACAATGTTCTGCAGTACCAGCCAACGCAGTTCGAGTTGATCGACAACGCGGGTGCAGTGGTGCCGATTTCGAGGGCGGCGAAGTTGCCCGGCGAGTTGCAACCGTCGGCGGCGATCGACGTGTTGGTCGACTTCGTCACCACGTCGGATGCACGTCCCTTCACTGTTCGATTTGTGGACCCGGCGACCAACGAGAAGATCTTGATCAGTCTCGGCGACGTCGGTTGCACGGTGCAGGGCGGCACCGGCCGGCCGTTGCCCGTGACCGGCGGATGCAGCGACTCACCGAAAGAAGATCACACGCACGGCTGACGACCGCGCGCAATGCAATGCCGGCACCAGTGGGGATGCTCAGACGGAGCCGGTTCGACGACACGACGAGAGGGATGGAAAAATGAATCGCTGGACGGGCGACTCGAGGTATGCGCGACTAGATCGGCGTACCTGTGCGATAGCGGTCGTTGCCGCGTATGCCGTGGGACTGTGGACGCACGCTGTGCACTGGCGCAGCGGTGCGCGAGAGTCGAGCGACGTCACGTTCTGGGCGCACTGGTTGCGGGATTCGACGCTGTCGGTGCCGTTGGTGTTGTTGGCGGTGCTGGCGGCGACGATGGTGGTTGGCCGGCATGCCAAGACGGTGCGGCTGGCGAGCGCTGTTGCTGCTGCGGTGGCGTCGGCGTTGGCGCTGGGTGTGCCGGTGCATGCCGGGATCTTCGGTCATGCGGCGCACCGTGGTGCGGTGCCGGCCTTGCCGGTCTCGATGCTGGCCGAGTTCTTGATCGATCTGCCCGCTGCGTTGTTGATCAGCGCGGCCGTGATCGCGATGGGCTCGATCGCCTGGCCGGCACGTCGCGCGCTGTCAGCGCGCCAGCGCGGTGCTGTGTGCCTCGCCGGCCTGTTCGCCGTGGGGATCGTGACGATCCCGACCTCGCAGGCCAATGCAACCACCCCCACCAGCGTGTGCCCGGCCGGCAGCTTCACTCGCTCGTACAACGTGACGATGATCGATGTCGACATCCCGTTGAACCGTTGGGGTGATCATGATCCGGCAGGCAAGATGTATGCGCTGACGAGTCAGATCCCGGCGATTCGCGCCCAGGAGCTGAGTCGTGAGGTGTCGTTGGGTCTGCGTGATGACCCGATCCAGCCGTTGGTGATCCGTGCCAATGAGGGTGATTGCGTCGAGATCAACGTGACCAACAGCGCCTCGGGTGGCACCTACGGCTTGCACATCGACGGTCTGCCGTACGATCGTGCGGGCGACAAGGTCGGCAAGAACTTCAGTGGTGAAGTGCCCGCGGGTCAGACCAGCGTGTATCGCTACTTCGTTCCCAATGACAAGGCCCTCGAGGGAGCTCACTACATCAGCCCCGGCGCGGGTCACCGGGCCGGGATCGACCATGGTCTGTTCGGCGTGTTGTCGGTCGAGCCGGCGAACTCCGTGTGGCTGTCGCCCACCGACGCGACGACGCCGATCGAGTCCGGCTGGGAGGCTGTGATCTGGCCGGCCAATGCACCGTCGTTCCGTGAGAACGTGAAGATCCTGCACGAGATCGGCAACGAGAAGGAAGAGGTCTTCGACAAGAACAACCTGCCATTGCCGACCGTCGATCCGATCACCGAGGCGTACCGCCCCGGCAGCCGAGGGATGAACTATCGGTCGGAGCCCTTCATGGACCGCCTGACCCTCAAGCCGCACGAGAAGGCACACTCCTACTCGTCGACGGTGTTCGGTGACCCGGCGACGATCATCCCGCAGGGCTATCTCGGCGACCCGACCAAGTTCCGCATCGTGCACGGCGGTGCCGAGCTGTTCCACATCTACCACCTGCATGGTGGTGGCGACCGCTGGCGCACCAACCCCGAGGGCGACGCGACCAACAGCTACGGCGACACCGGCCTGAAGAAGACCCCCGTCGAGATCTCGCAATCCGACCGCGTCGATGCCGTCAACACCGGCCCGGGCGAGAGCTTCAACGCCGAGATCGAAGGCGGCGCAGGCGGCGTGCAGCAGGCCGCCGGCGACTTCTTGTTCCACTGCCACATCGCCGAGCACTACCCGTCGGGCATGTGGGGCATCTGGCGAGTGTTCGACACCTTGCAGCCAGGCCTCGCGCCGCTGCCGGACCGGGCACCGAAGCACGCTGCGGTCACGTCGGCTCAGCTGATCGGCAAGACGATGCCCAACGGCACCGTGATCACCAAGGACAACCTGGCTGCGTGGATCACCCCGCAGATCCCACCGCAGGGCGTTGCCATCGGCGACCAGGATGCCTCGGTGTGGGATTGGACTGTCGACAACAGCGACCCGGCGCACCCGATCTACCTCGGCGAGCCCGAGCCGGCGACCGCAGAGACACCCAACTTCACCGAGGGCGTATCCGGTCACTTCGGCTCCAGACCCGGCGATGTCTTCATGGGCAACAGACCGGAGATCCTGTTCAACCCCGACACGGGCAGACCGGCGTTCCCGATGCTGAGACCTCATCTCGAACGGCGACCACCGTTCGCCCCGAACCTGCACTCCGGTGCGCCGGGGCTCGGCGAAACCGGTGACCGCCCTGCCGATCCGTCGTCCGCCAACCCGTGGTTGGCGAGACCCGACGGCTTGTGCCCGGCCAACGCGCCCGTGAAGACCTTCAACGTGGTCGCCGTGGGGACGGCGGTCGATGTGACAGCGCGCATGAGTGACCTGCAGGGCATGCTGTTCACGCTGGCGCAGAACAAGGCGGCGTTGTTGAGCGGCCTTCTCAAGAAAGAACCGCTGGCCATACGCATGAACGTCGGTGACTGCGGCGCAGTCACGCTGACGTCGGAGGAGAACGACCAGGACGTGTTCGGCGGCTTCGCCAAGGTCGAGATGCACATCCACCACGTGCAGTTCGACCCGACCGGGTCCGACGGCACCTCCGTCGGGTACAGCTACGAGCATTCGATCCGGCCGTACACGATCGAAGACACCTCGCTGACCGCTCCGGCCGCGGTGGGCGCGACCAGTGTCACGGTCGGCCGCATCGACCCGAAGTACCGCCCCGGCGTGGCCTTCGGTGTCGGTCTCGGAACCGAGAGCATCGAGATGGCGTCGATCGTGTCGATCAATGCCGCGACCAACACGATCGTGCTCGACCGCCCGTTGGCGAATGCCCACGCGGCCGGCGAAGGCGCCGGCATCGAGTGGGTCCGCTATCGCTGGTACGCCGATGCTCTGCTCGACAACATCTTCTGGCACGACCACGTCGACGGCATCCACGGCTGGGGCCATGGCGGCGTCGGCATGCTGATCGTCGAACCGCGCAACTCCACCTATCACGATCCGACCACCGGCGCAGAGGTTGCGTCGGGCACCGTCGTCGACATCCACTCGCATCCCGAGGTCGATGGCATGGTGCACCCCGAGGCTCCTGGTCTCGTGGAGGGCAGCTTCCGTGAGATGGTGATCTGGACGTTGGACAACAACCCGGTGACCGACTCGACCATCAACCTCCACGCCGCGCCGTGGAGCGATCGTGGCACCGACCCGTCGTTGCGATTCAGCTCGTACAAGTGGGGCGACCCGGGCACACCGCTGCTGCGGGCCTACCCAGGTGACCCTGTGGTGATCCGGGCGATCCACGTCGGGCCGACCATCGACAGCTTCCGCGTCGACGGTCACAACTTCTACGTGGAGAAGCGGTCGCGCGACGCGGCCACCGGCACCATGTACAGCAGGGTCACCGACACCATTCACAGTGGTGTGTCGGAGCGCTACACGTTGATCCTCGATGGTGGCGCCGGTGGCTTGAACAAGCAGCCAGGCGACTACCTGTACCACAACGGCATCGCCCGTCGATTCCGCCAAGGTGCATGGGGCATCATGCGAGTGCTGCCCCAGGGTTCTCCCGGATTGCAGGCCTTGCCGATGTACAACAAGCCAGCTGGCACCTGGGTGCAACCAGCGGTCACCGGCGCTCGACCGCCGGCGACGACGGATCCGGGCACTCCCTGCCCGGCAGGTTCGGTCAACAAGGCCGTGGCGATCAGCGCAATCGACGTGCCCAACAGCGTGCAGGGCACCTCCGGGAGCGGAGGCACCAGCACCACTGTGGTCGGCTCGATCACGGCTGCATACGTCTTGACCTCGAATGCTGCGACCGCCAAGGCCAAGGGCGTGACCGAGCCGCTGGTGGTGCACATCAACGTCGGCGACTGCCTGACCGTGAACTTCACCAACCAACGAGCGATCGATCGAGCCAGCCTCAGTGTTGGCGAGCTCAGCAAGGCCGGCGGCTCGTCGGGCGTCAACGTCGGCTTCGACCCCGAGCAGACCGTGTTGCCGGGCAAGTCGCAGACCTACAGGTTCTACGCCGAGAGCGTGTCGATCGAAGCTGCGCAGTTCAGCGACTTCGGTGGTGACGCCACTGGCAGGATCGGTCTGTACGGAGCGTTCGTGGTTCACGAGAAGGACTCGTGGTTCACTAACCCGACGACCGGTGCACGGACGATGACGGGTGCGATCGTCGATGCGCACGTTCCCGGCCAGCCGGGGTACCGCGACGACACGCTGTTCTTGCAGGACACCGACCCGCAGATCGGATCCGACTTCATGCCGTATCCGCTGAAGGTCGATGGCCTGACGTTGATCAACTACAAGAACGCCGGTCGGCGGACCAACGACTTCAGTGGCACGGTGGCGACACCATTGCTGCAGGCCTACGTCGGTGACCCGATGCGCATCCACGTGCTGTCGACACCCGGCTCCGAGCAGCCGCACGCCTTCCGTGCGGGTGGTCTCAGCTGGCTGCGCGACCCGTACATGCCGGGCTCGCAGGAAGTTGCCACGCAGGGTCTCGCGCCCTACCAGGGCATCGACGTGCATCTGATCGGTGGTGCTGGTGGGCGTGGATCGCAGACCGGTGACTTCTTCTACGGCGACAATCGCAGGCCCTTCACCGAGGGCGGCATGTGGGGCGTCATCAGGGTGCTGCCCACGCCGAGATGCACAGCCACCGCCCCAATTCGTCTGCTCGACGGAGCAGCCTGCGGCTGAGGACGACGGAACGAACCACCTGCCGCTTGCCCACCGCAAGCGGCAGGTGCTTCGTCCATTCGATGTCAGACCGCTTCAGCCGAGGTGCGATTGACGGCTCCGGCCCCCCGATACGGGGCGCCAGTCACCAAACGTTTTGGGGGTGCCAGGGGCGCTCGCCCCGACCGGCACGTGGTCGTTGCTGCGAACGTCAGTCGTCTTCGGGGGGCAGGTGCTTGGTTGCCCACACCGCTGCCTGGGTGCGATCGGAGACGCTGATGCGCTGGAACAGGCGGCCGCAGTGTGACTTGACGGTCTTCTCGCTGATGCCCAGTTCTCGGCCGATCTGCTTGTTGCTCTGCCCACCGACGATCAGGCGCAGGATCTGTCGCTCGCGTTGGGTCAACGACGCGCCGGAGTTCGGCTGCGACGACACGTTGCGGATCAACTGCGCGGCCACCGACGGGCTGAGTGGAGCCCCACCGTTGACCGCGGCACGGATGCCGGCCACCAACACCTCAGGCTCGACGTCTTTGACGAGATAGCCGCGTGCCCCGGCGGCGAGCGCGGCCGTGACCTGTTGGGGCTCTTGAAACGTGGTGAGCGCGATCACGGCGATCTCGGGGTTGCTGGCCGCGAGGATCCCGATTGCGGTGATGCCGTCGACGATGGGCATCTGCAGATCCATCAACACGACATCGGGTGTCAACCCGCGGGCGAGCTGCAACGCCTCACGGCCATCGCTGGCCAACCCGACCACCTCGATATCGGCTTGTGCGTCGAGCAATTGCGACAGGCCGGTACGGACCAGTGAATGGTCGTCAGCCAATACGATGCGAATCATCGATTCTCCTCCAATTCCAAATGCACGGTAGTGCCTGACCCCGGCGCAGAATCGACGATGAGCACCGCACCCATGTCTTCGGCAAGGTCGCGCAGGAGTTGCAGACCGAGGTGGCCCACCTGCCGTTGCGTCTCTGCCATCTCCTTGTCGAAGCCGACACCGTTGTCGGTGATCAGCAGCTTCACTGCATTGCCATTCTTGGTCATCTTGATGTCGACCTTCGATGCCCGGGCATGGGCATCGACATTGCGCAGCGCTTCGCGTCCCACCCGCAGCAACAGCAACTCGTTGGCGGGCGACAGCCGCACTTCAGGAACCTTGACGTTGACGATGACGCCGCGTTGGCGCAATGCGCTGATGATGGGATCGAGGCCCGGCCCCCACCCATCTTCGGGTACCTCGACCGGGTAGATGCTGTTGAGCAGTGAGCGCAGGCTGCGCACGGTGTGCCGCGTCGCCACGGCCAAACCGCCGAGGCGCTCGTTCATCGGCGCGGCGGATTCATCCGCGGCGGCCGACAGGCTGAACGTGATGCCGATCAACTCTTGCACGGCGCCGTCGTGCACCTCGGCGGCGATTCGCCTGCGCTCGATGTCGCTGGAAGTGATGACCCGTTCGAGGAGGTTCTCCCGCTCTGCCTGCAACTTCCTCAAACGATGCACCAACGCTCGGGCAAGGGGAATCTGGGCAACGGTCAGCAGACCGAGGCCCACGAGCAGCAGTGGCAGGAAACTACGACGTTGGGCGGCAGCGCGGTCGTCGACCAGCTTGGACGGGTAGTAGGTCTCCACGACCAGCGGGGTACCCGTGTCGGTCCTCAAGCCGAAGTAGACCTGCAGCAGGCTGGTCTCGCCGGCAGCGATCTCGAACTTGTTCTCGTCCTTGTTGAGCTTGCTGAGATTGGCCAGCACGCCTTCGCCGTCGAGCAGTTGCTTCTCGTCTTCCTCGAACGCGAACGTCTGTCCGATCAACTGGCTCTCGTCCGCCCACAGGACCTTGCCGGCCACCGACCAGACCTTGACGTGGCTGGCGCCGCCCTCGCGGATCAACGCCTGCCCAGCAAGGCTGACCTGCTTGATGGCCTCTTCGTTGCCGGTGAGCAGATCGTCGGTGATGAACGGAGCCAGCGCAGCGCGGCCGCTGAGTGCTCCGTACCGACCGGCGTCCTCGACGGCCGAGCTCTGCGAAGTTCGTTGGAACAACCATGCCCAACCAATGCCGAGACCGATGAGCGTGAGCGCGGTGAAGGCGATCGTTGCACCCACTGCTCCGCGCAGGCTTCTGAGCCCCGCCGAACCGTCCCTGTGGTCGAGCGTCATTGCTCGACAGTCTACGACGGTATGAGGACCAAGGGCGTACGTTCTGTTAAGACTCGCACAATCTCCGCGCGATCACCTTCAGGCACAGGGTCTCGTCGGCGCCCTCGAAGATGCTCAACACCCGAGCATCGAGGAACAAACGACTCACCGAGTACTCCTCGGCGTACCCGTAGCCACCGTGGATCTGCATCGCTTCGCGTGTGACCCACTCGGCCGCTTTGCACACGTATGCCTTGACCATGCTGGCCTCGATCGAGCCCTCACCCTTGGCCATCAGCGTCGCAACGTGATAACTGAACTGGCGCGCCGCCTGGATCAGCACGGCCATCCGACCGAGTTTGACCTTGGTCAGTTCGTAGTCGGCGATCACCGAGCCGAACACGGTGCGGTTGCGGGCGTACTCCGACGCAGCCTCGTAGGCGGCCTGCATCACGCCGATCGCGCGCGCCGCGGTCTGCAGCCTTCCGTTCTCGAAGCCTTCCATCTGGTAGTAGAACCCCTTGCCGAGGCCGGCCTCCTCACCGATCAGGTTCGCGGCCGGCACCCACCAGTTGTCGAGGGCGATCTCGTAGCTGTGCATCCCTCGGTAGCCGATGGTGTCGATGGGGCGACCTTCCATCTTGCCGATCGTGCCCGAAGCAACCGGCGGTTGCGTGAACTCGAACCCGTGACCCTCGCCACGGGGCTTGGGCACGATGAACAGGCTCAGTCCGCGATGGGTCTTGGCCCGGTCCGGATCGGTGCGGGCCAGCAGCATCAACACGTCGGCCCGCGCCCCGAAGGTGCACCACGTCTTGACGCCGTTGATCACGTAGCCGGGCTCACCATCGGCGCCCGCGGCCGGCGCAGCCGTGACCTTGATGCCGGCCACGTCGCTCCCGAAGTCGGGCTCGGTCACGGCGACGGCCGCCATCACCTCAGCGGAGGCCAGCTTGGGAAGCCAGTGATGCTTCTGCGCCTCGGTGCCACCTTTGACGAGTGCTCTGGTGAGGATCTCCGGCCTGGTGATCAGTGATCCGCCGATTCCGAGTGAGCCGCGGCTGAGCTCCTCGGTGGCGATCACCATCGCGATGTACTCGCCGTCGCCCCCTTCGCTGTAGCCGCCGTACTCGGCGGGCACGCTGAGCCCGAACACGCCCATCTCGGCAAGACCGGCGATCAGGTCCTCCGGAACATCGTCGTTGTTGCGGTGCACATGTTCGGCGCGGGGTGATATCTCGTTGTCGGCGAACGACCGGAACGTGTCCTGCACCATCTCGAGCTCGCTGTCGAGATGCCGCGGACCGGCTTGATCCGCCAGCGACGCGAGGAATGCGGTGGCGCGGAACTTGTCGAGGAAGCTGTGCGTGTCGCGCAGGGGCGCGATCTCCAATCCCCACATCGACTCGCGTCCGCACAGACGAGTGATCAAGTCGTGGATCATGTCGGCGGTGAAAGCGCATGTGAGGCGAGCTTCGACATCGCCCTTGGCGCCGTAGTCGAGCATCGCTCGCGCCGCGGCGACCTGGGCCGAGGCGTGGGCAACGTCGTACGCCAGCACCTGGTGAACATCGGGCCCACCGCTGCCGGCCAGATGGCGGATCGCTTTGCCGATGACGTTGCCGGCGATCTCGATGACGTCGGCCGCGGCGACGAGATCGGGGCTCGGCACGGCGTCGTGGTGTTCCTGCATCGATTCCGAGGCTAGTGACGGGAATCGGATGCACCGAATCGAGGGATGACGATGGCGGGCGAGTGTGACAGGCTGACCGGCATGCGTTCCGAACCAACCACGCGCATCTGCGTGTACTGCGGGTCGAATGCGGGCACATCGCCGTCGTTTGGTGAGGCGGCGCATCAGTTGGGATCTGCTCTCGCCCATCGCGGCATCGGCCTGGTCTACGGCGGCGGTCACGTCGGGCTGATGGGTCTCGTTGCGGATGCTGCGCTCGCCGCTGACGGCGAAGTGATCGGCGTGATCACCGAGCAACTAGTGAGAGCCGAGGTTGCTCACGACGGTCTGACACGGCTGGAGGTCGTGTCGACGATGCACGATCGCAAGGCCCGATTGACGGAGTTGGCCGACGGCTTCGTCGTGCTGCCCGGCGGCTTCGGAACGGTCGACGAGTTCGCCGAAGCGTTGACATGGAACCAGCTCGGCCTGATCGCCAAGCCGGTCGTGCTGCTCGACGTCGACGGTTACTGGGGATCGTTGTTCGAGTGGATGTGCAACTCGGTGAAGGCCGGCTTCGTGCGCGACTCGCATCGCATGTTGGCCCAACGCGCCCACACGATCGACGAGGCGATTGCATTGGCCACCGGGCCGGTGCCCGACGTTGGGCACAAGTGGCTCGACCGCGATGTCACGCCGCTGCCCGGCGTACCTCGTTCACCGTCCAGCTGATCACGTCGGCGGCGCCGAGCATCATCGCGGTGGTCACCTCGCCCTCGCCGGTTGCCCGCGCGGTCAGCGCGGCGCGCAGCGTGTCATGCATGTAGTCGGGTGTCACGACGATGCCGTACTCGCCTGCACCTCGCTTCGACGTGACGTCGCCGGTGAAGGCGGTGTAGTGCAGGCGTAGGGCGCCGAGCGCGCACCATTCGAACGAGGCCAGGTCGAACGTGTGCGTCGGTGTCTCGCAGGCCTCGACGACCGACTCGGCGAGTTGGTGCCAGTACGTCGACAGGTTGTCGATCACGAAGCGAACCCGATCCTCGACCTCGTGCCACACGTTCAATCGCTCGACCGCTGGTCCGCGCACGGTGACTCCATAGGTCGCCAACGTGTACCACGTGACCGGATTGATCTCGAAGCACTCGCCGTCGTGGTGGAGCTCGCCATCGAGGGTCCACGGTCGGTGCAGACCGGTTGCCGGTGCGCCGAGCAGATCGCTCCAGGCGAGGTACGGGCCATCGATGTTCGGCCGCGGCTGGCGCTCGGCGAGCAAGGCGTGTGCCGTCAGCAACGAACCGAAGTCGGCGTCATTGGCAGGTTCGGCGAGCACCGCCACGATGTCGATGTCACTCCGTTCGGGCTGCCAGTCATCGAGGGCATACGAACCAACGACGTACAGCCCCTCGACCAGACCTGGTGCCACAGAGTCGACGACGTCGAGGTAGGTGCCAAGCGCCTCGGCGACGTCCATGGTCCCAGTCTTGCCGACGCGAACGTGCCGGGACGCGCATCATGTGGGCGCCTGAACCAACCGCCAGGTTCATGCGCCCACATGATGGATTGGGGGGGAGGAAAATCGTGTGCCTTACGGGGCTGAGATCACCCTGACGTGCGGGGTGCACAGCGGATCGGTGCAGTGGACCACCGTGAGCTTGCTGATGCTGCTGTCGAAGCGGGCGATGGTCGGGTTGCCGTTGAAGTCGAGCACCAGGGACGTGTTGGCGGGCAGTTCGCCCACGAGGGTCTCAGGTGTCCATGATGAGGCGGTGTTGCACGCCGCATCGTCGCAGCGAACGATCCGCATGGACACATCCGGCGGATTGCTGAAGTCGATGTAGCTGACCACGGCAACGTTGGCCGTGTTGTCCATGGCGATCGACGTGTCGAGCGGACCGGTGATGCTGACGAGTGGCTCGCTGATGGTCGGGACGGCGCACGTGACATCGTCGCAGCGGGCGATCGCCAGTGCGAGGTTGTCGGCGTCGTAGTACGAGATCACCGGGGTGCTGGAGAGATCGAGCGTCATCGACAGGTTGGCGCCGACATTCGTCCCGGCTCCATCGACCAGCACGCTTGTCTGGGGTCCGGTGCAGTCCCCGTTCGTGCAGTGCACCAGTTTCAGATCGAGTGCGGTGGCGTTGTAATAGGCGATCGTCGGGAACCCGTCGAACACGTCGAGCGCCATCGAGGAGTACTGACCGACATCGTCGCCGAAGGTGTCGCCCGTGTTGACAACACCATTCGGGTCGTCGCCGCCGGCGCAATCGACGTCGTTGCAGTGCGTCAGCAGGAGCCGGTGTGATGTGGCGTCGTAGTAACTGATGACCGGTTGGCCTAGTTGGTCGAGTGCCAGCGACGAGTACTGACCTCGGTCGTTCGTGCTGCCATCGACAACACCCACAGGGGCGTCGTCACCACCAGCGCAGTCGGCGTCGTTGCAGTGGGCCAGCTTGAGATCGCCGCTGGTGAAGTCGTAGTAGCTGATGACGGGGAACTCGTTGCCGTCCAACGCCAGCGATGTGTACAGACCAACGATGTCGGCTGCGACACCGCCGTTGTCGACGACGTTGGAGTGCGCAACGACGCAGGCAGGGTCGTAGCAGCGAGTCAGCCGAAGGTCGCCATTGGTCGGGTCGTACTGGCTGATCACCGGGAAGCCGTTGGAGTCGAGCTTCATCGACGAGTATTCACCGTTGCTGGCGGACAGGTCGGGGTTCGACGATGTCATCAGTTCGGTCCCTGCCGGGCCTTGCGGGCCCTGCGCGCCTGGCGGGCCGACGGGGCCGCCTGGGGTACCAGGGTCGCCCTTGGGCCCGGCCGTACCGGCGTCACCCTTGGGCCCGGCAGTACCAGCGTCGCCCTTGGATCCCTTCGCGCCGGCGGCACCGGCAGGACCGGCTGGGCCGACGCCACCGTTGCTGCCGACGCTTCCGGCGGGCTCGTAGAGACCGACGACGTCAACGATCACGTCGACCGTGCCGGCGTTGTTGAACAGGCTGAGCTTGCCGGACGAATCGAGACCAGTGGTCACCTGGTTCGGGGTTGCGCCCTGGCCCGGCTCCCAGTTGAGGCTGCTGGCCAGCGGTCGGTCCTTGTCGGCCGGCCAGACGGTGAGGAAGCTTCCGGCCGACGGGTTGACGGTGGTGACGTTCAACACCGCGCCCGTTGCCGTCGCGCTCAACGCGACGCACTGGCCGAAGTTTCCGCGTGCCGTGATCGTCAGCGCTTCACCCTGGCCGAGGGGGGTGCTACGCGGTGGCAACTCCCCGGTGGCCGGCCCGTCGACGCGGGTGTCGAGCAGTCGACACGGCGTGATCGGTGTGAAGGTGGATGCGGTGCCGCCGGCAGCGCTTGCGAATGTGATGAGTCCGCCTGCTCCGATGCTGACTGCAACAGCCGCACCAATAGCAGACCAACGT
>JANPOJ010000352.1:0-12265 GCA_031427935.1 Ilumatobacteraceae bacterium
CACTGTTCTTCTCGATCAGCCCCGACGCCGCCCGCAGCAAGGTGCTGTTGTACCTCCTCGTCAGCTTCGCCCCGTTCGCGGTGGTCGCTCCGTTCATCGGGCCATTCATCGACCGCGCCCCAGGTGGCCGCCGGCTGATCATCCAACTCACCGGGGTCGGTCGGGCGTTGCTCTTCATCACGATGATCTTCCATCTCGATGATCTGTTGCTGTTCCCCCTGTCGTTCGGCGTGATGATCCTGCAGAAGACCTACGGTGTTTCCCGCTCGGCATTGATCCCGACGGTGGTCAACAGCAAGACCGAGCTGGTCGAGGCGAACTCCAAGCTGGGTCTGATCTCGGGGGCGATCGGTGCGCTTGCAGCGGCTCCGGCGGGCGGGCTGGCGGCGATCTCGCCGAAGCTGTCGCTGATGTTCGGCGTCGTGATGTTCGCCTGCGCCGTCATCGCCGCGAGTCGATTGCCGCGCGGTGCCGTGGCCCCTTCGGCCAAGCCGGCCGAACGGATGGAGTTGCGCAATGCGGCGCTGCGATCGGCGGCGGTTGCGATGAGCCTGATCCGCGCCGTGATCGGGTTCATGTTCTTCGAACTGCTCTTCTGGTTGCGCGAAAACAGCTACAGCAACGTGTGGATCGGCGCAGTCATCGGCGCATCGACGGCGGGGCTGATGATCGGCAATGGGCTGGCATCGCCGTTGCGCGGCCGTCTCCGTGAGGAGTTGATGCTGACCACGGCGATCATCATGATCGCCGTCTCGGGACTGGGCGCAGCGGCGTTCGGTGGGGTCGGCGCGGCCGTCGTGCTGGCAGCGGTCGTCAACATGGCGTCGGGGATCGGGCGCATGGCGTTCGACTCGATCGTGCAACGCGACGCGCCCGACGCCAACCAGGGGCGAGCCTTCGCCAAGTTCGAGACCAGGTTCCAGCTGTCGTGGGCGGTCGCCGGTGTCATCCCGGTGCTGGTGACGTTCCCCGGACGCGTGGCCTTCCTGGTGGTCGGCTTGATCGGTGTGTTGGCCGGGGCGCTCTACATCTCGGCGTCGCGCTCGCGATCGCGCGGCCGATCATCGGCCAGCGTGCCTAGTCGCCGGCCAGTTCGAGGCGGGCCACCCACAGGCCCGGTGCGTCGATCTCGGCCGGGGTCGGCAAGGCGTTCGGGCGGGCAAGAAGCGCACTGAGCCGGGCCTCGCCGACACGGTCGACGACCCCGCCCACGAAGTTCTTGCCGCGCTGCACCTGATGGTGCGTGAGTCGCAGGCCCAGCAGGCGCTCGATGTACAGATCGTCGGCACCGTGGTCGACCCGGCGGCGCCGAACGGCTTCGGCGATCCGCAGGGCGTCGCCACCGATCACGCGAACCGAGACCCCGTCGACCATGTAGTCGACGTACCCGATGACGACCGCCGCAGCAGCGTCGAGAGACGGCTCGAGCTCGCGTTGTTCGGGCGACTGCACCGCCCCCAGCAGGACCGCCGGGTCGCCGAGGACCTGCTGCATCGCCTGCATCGGGTCCTCGTCGTCGGAGTCGAGTGAGCCGAGTTTCTCGGCGATGGCTTCGGGGTCGGGTCGGAAGGCGCCGACGTGGCGGCGAACCAGCGAGGCGAAGTCTTCACGCAGCGACGTGATCGAGAACAGGGCGTGGCCGGTGAGCTCTTGCGCCAGGACCCACATGCGCATCTCATCGGCGGAGATGCTCCATTCCTCGGCGAAGCGGTCGATGTTGCTCGGCAGCACCGTGATGCTGGTGTCTTGACGGGGGATCGGCAGGTCGTACTGGCCGAAGGCCTGCGTGGCCATGCGCCCGACCATCGAGCCGACCGCCATGCCCATCATCGAGGGAGCCATCATCTTGCTGAGGTTGGCCATCATCGCCATCATCGGATCGGCGTTGAGATCGATGGCATCGGGGTCGGACGAAACGGCCGGCTTGCCGAGCGACGTGGCCAACTCGGTGAACAGCGGGCGGTACGCCTCCAGCGTGCGCTGCGCCCACGCGCCTGACGTGACCGGAAGGATCTCCGGCGACGGCCCGTCGAACCCCGTGAGGTCACGCACGTGCAGTTCGGCGATCTGGGCGAGTTGGCCGAGCTTGATGCGCACGGTCGGATCGATGTTGGGCTCCGCCGCACCGCCGGTCGCTGCCAGGCCAGCGAACTGGCGCGCCGCGTCCCAGTTCAGCGGGCCCTGGCCGGACAGCGCCCGGGCCAGGTCGCCGAACATCGGAAGGTTCTCGAACGGGTTCTCGGACCCTGGTCCGTCTGCCATGAACGCGAGCCTACGGCCAACGCCGGCGCTAGCGTCCGTCGCCATGACCGTCGCGTCGACGACTATCTCGGTGTGGGTGAGCGATGGCTCCGACGGTCTTGGTCGGCGCGTGCTGCAGCGACTCAATCGGGCGCCCGAGATGATCGAGGGTCTGATCGGCGACAGCGAGGTCGTTGTCTGGCTGGCGTCTGCGGATGCGGACGCTCGCGCCCGTCGTCGCCAGAGCGCGACCGACGGTGTCACCGCCGCATTGGCCGAGGCCGAGCACGCGCGCCACCTGGTGCTGGTCTCGTCGGCGATGGTGTACGGCGCATGGGCGAACAATCCCGTGCCGATCACCGAAGAGGCCGTGCTGCGTCCCGACGTCGAATTCGTCTATGCCCGCCAACTCGGCGCCGTCGAGCAGTTGGCCGACGAGTGGCGACTCGCCGTGCCCGGCCGCACCGTCACCGTGTTGCGACCCGTCGTCGGCATGGCGGCCGACAGCACCGTGGGTTTGGCCGCGGCGTTGGCCGCGGGTATGGGCCAACGTGTCGGTGAGGACGATCCGCCGGCGCAGTTCCTGCACCTCGACGATCTGGCGTCGGCCGTCGTGTTGGCCGCTGAGCACCGCCTCGATGGTGTCTACAACGTGGCGCCCGACGGCTGGGTGGCGGGTGAACGCGTGCGCGCCTTGGCCGGCGCCGTGCCGCGGCTCAAGCTGCCGGCCCGGGTGACCGAGGTGATCGGCAACCTGCGATGGCGGTTCCAGCGTGGCCCGATCCCACCCGGCCTGCGTAGCTACACCCGTTGGCCCTGGCTGGTCGCCAACGACCGGTTGAAGGCCGAGGGTTGGACACCGACGGTGACCAACGAGCAGGCGTACGTCGAGGGGACCGAGGCCAAGTGGTGGACGATGGTCAGCCCGAAGCGGCGGCAGGAGATCGCCCTCGGTGGCCTCGGCGCGCTGCTGGTCGCCATCGGCATCGGTGTGTGGCGAGGTGTTCGCCGCGCCCAACGCCGCCGTGCCGCCCGCTGACGCACAGCCCGGGTCAATCGGGAAGTGCGTAGTGTCGATGCACACAGTGCGCATCGAGGTTACGCACTTCGCTGTTCAATGCGGGTTCGACAGGCCTCGGCAATGAGTTGGGCGACTTGAGTAGGTCGACGTTGGGCATACCAGCCCAGGTAGATCAACTCCCACCCGCACGCTGTGACCCGGAGGTCGCGATCTTCATCTGCCGCTTCTTGCACGGGACCAAAGTGGAACTCTCGGCTGTGACCCTCGATACCGATACGGGCTGCGGGTATACCGAGATCGACACGAGCGACAAACACACCGCTCGTGGTGTTGATGACGAACTGAGGCACGATCTGTGGGATGTCGGGATGGGCCAGCATGCAGCGAAGGAGCTCCTCGAACCACGACTCGGGCAGCGTCCCTTCGAGGCTCCACCGGCGCAGCGCCCGGATCAACACGCCGGTCCCCTCCTGGCCGGGCCGATGAAGGCGAAGGGCGGTCTGCTGCAACCACAGCGGGTTGACTCGGTGGATTCGTCGAGCGGCGATCAATGCACGCCAGACCGTGTCCTCGGATTCGCTCGAGTCGAGGTCGGCGAGGGTCCTGGCCAATGTCGTACACGGCAAGCCGTTGCGCTCGTACCGGTCGGCAGGGTCAAGCACGGTGGTCTGATGCACGACGATTCCCGCGACAGCCCTCCCTGTAAGCCGGCCGGGGCGAAGAATGGTGACCTCCGGGTCGGCAGATTCCAACCCATCCAGTCCAAACAATCGGCCCGCCGCCCCGTTGCTGACGAGGGGACGAGTGGCACTCGTCGCGGTCGCGATTGCCAGTCTCTGCTCCCATGTCGCCGGGTAGCCACTGACAACCAACGCTCCGCGGACGGGTTCGGTGAGCCAGCCACGTTCTTTGGCGAGTCGAATGTCGCGGGGCGTGAGCCCAAGAGTGGCGGCCTGGCTACGAACGACGAGACCATGGTGAGAGGCCGCAAACTCCGCCACGGCCCGAGGGGCCAGAACGGACATCTGCCGGAAACTATCGGCGAGTTGCGGTTCGTCGCACCGCTGTGGCGAAGTGCGTAGTTTCAATGCACACAGCCCGCATCGACATTACGCACTTCGCGTCACGAACCGCCCATGTCGTGGCTTCGAGTCGTCACTGACGATTCGCCGGGTTCTCCGAACTACATCGAGGGGGCGGTGCCCAGGGTGACGGCGACGTCGGTTGAGGATTGGTCGGCGTGGGTGACGGTGAGCGTGATTGCATCGGTGGGCACATGCCCGGCGATCGCCATCTTCAACTGATCGACGCTGGGTACGGCGGTGCCATCGACGGCGACGATGACGTCGCCGGGTACGAGACCGACCGCGGCGGCAGGGCCGTTGGGATCGACAGCGTCGATCGTGGGCACACCCTGATCGTTGGCAACGACGTGGACACCCAGCCACGGTGTTGCTTGCGGCTTGGTGGGCGGCAGCATCGCACCGACGTTGGCGACGCTGACCAACTCAGGTCCGGATGATCCGTGGCTGCACATCCCGACCAGCAGACCGTCGGCGTTGACGACGGGCGTTCCCTCGGCCACCTTGCCCGCCCACGAGTCGAGCGTGAGGCGCCCGAGTGCGTCGACGCCGACGCTTGCCGACGCCGGCGTGGCGCCCATCACAGTGACGACGTCGCCGGGGCTGGCCGCTGGGCCGATCCCGTACGCCGTGACGGTGGCGGCCGGATCAGCTGACAGCACCGCGAGCCCGAGGTGGGTGTCGACCATCAGGACTGTTGCGTCGTGTTGCTGGCCGTCAGCGCCGGTGACGGTCATCGAGGTGCGGCCCCGAACGGCGCGAGCGGTGGTGATGACGAGCGAGTCACCGATGCCGACCGCGACCGGGGTCTCGACGAGCTCGGAGCCCTGCGTGCCGACCGTGCCCTGCGGGCGATCGAGCGTGGTCGTCGTGCTGTCCCCGGATGCCGGGGCGCTGAGTGGCCCGGTCTGCGCGGGCGAGTTGGACGGTACCCGACTGTCGAGCGAGGTCGCCACGAGTGTCGCGGGCCTGACCGTGATCACCGAGCTCGACGGATCGTTTGCTCGGCTGGTGACGACGGTCGGCGCGGCCTGACCGCCTCGACCGGCTGACGGCAGCATGGCCCACAACACAGCGAGGGACAGCAGCCCGCCGATTGCCCCGGTGGTCACCAGCAAGCCACGACCGATGGTGATGGGCGGTTCGGTGTGCGTCCACACCGCCCGACCCACTTCGGAGGGGTGACGCCACTGGCGTTCGTGGGCTGGAAGAGGTGCAGGCGGATAGGCGCGACTATCGGGCACGTCGTCGGGCGCGTCATCAGGCGCGTCGTCATCGGGCCACTCACTCCGCTCCACGAGCGGGAGAGGTTACCGAGCCGGAGGTCGCTGTGGGCATCGCCCCTGCCACTCCGGTGTCGCTTGCCGAGCGGCGAGCTACGATGAGTAGTTGTGCAACCTCCGGCTAGCGGTAACTCATGGCTCAGCCTGACCGATGATGCGTTGCCGATCGCTGCTGCCTACGAGTGGGCAGTGCTTCCCCAGTGTGGCGCCGTGGTGCTGTTCAGCGGTACCGTTCGCGACCATGCACTCGACGAGCACGGTGTGCTGCGCGACCATGTCGAGTCGCTGACCTATGAAGCGTACGAGTCGCAGGTCGTGTCGCGCTTCGAGGCGATCGACATCGAGTTGCGCCAACGCTGGCCGCAGACAGGCAGGGTCGTGTTGATGCATCGCACCGGCACACTGGCGCTCGGCGAGAGCTCCGTGATCGCCGTGGTCAGCGCACCGCATCGGGCCGAAGCGTTCGAGGCTGCCCGATTTGCTATCGATGCACTCAAGTTGAGCGCGCCGATCTGGAAGCACGAGACATGGCAGGGTGGCTCCGACTGGGGTGTCGCGGCCGGCGTGCCGGTCGATGCTGCGTCGGTACCGACCTCGTCCGGTCGGCGGATCTCGTCGTGACGGTCGTCATCGCAGCCGCGGCTGCCCTGCTGTTGCTCGTCATCGGTCTCATCGCCTACACCCGTCGCCCCCGCCAGGACGCCGGTCTCACCAGCTTCCGCCGGCACATCGACGCGTTGTCGCCCGAGTCGCGTCGCGAAGTGATGGATCGCGTTCGACCCTCACCCCCGGGGAACAATGGGGACCTCGGCAAACGCGCCGGCTCCGAGCCGCACGAGCCGACGGACTAAGTCATGGCTCGTGACCTCGCAATCGACCTCGGGACGGCCAACACGCTGGTCTACATGAAGGGCCGCGGCATCGTGCTGAACGAGCCGTCGGTCATCGCGCTCAACCGTCAGACCGGTGAGGTGCTGGCGACCGGGCGCGAGGCGTGGCAGATGATCGGCCGAACCCCCGGCTACATCGTCGCCGTGCGACCGCTTCGTGGTGGGGCGATCACCGACTTCGAGATCACCGAGCGGATGATCCGGCTGCTGTTGCAGCGCGTCGGCGTCAGCCGCTTCACGCGTCCCAAGGTCGTGATCTGTGTGCCGTCGGCCATCACCGAGGTCGAGCGTCGAGCCGTGACCGACGCTGCACGCCGAGCCGGCGCTGCCGACGCGCAACTGATCGAGCAGCCCATGGCTGCAGCGATCGGCGCCGATCTACCGATCGACGAGCCGGTGGGCAACATGGTCATCGACATCGGTGGTGGTACCAGCGAGACGGCCGTCATCAGCCTCGGCGGCATCGTCGCACTCGAGGCGGTGCGGGTCGGCAGCTTCGACATCGATGCCGCGATCCAGGCGTACGTGCGTCGCGAACACGGCATTGCGATCGGTGAGCGCACGGCGGAAGAGGTCAAGGTCGCCATCGGCTCCGCCGATCCCACCGACGACGAGAACCAGGCGGAGGTACGTGGCCGCGACTTGATGAGTGGGCTGCCGAAGACGGTCGTACTGACCCCTGAGGAAATTCGGCTGGCCATCGACGATGTCATCAGCAGCATCACCGCCTCCGTTGTGCGCTGCCTCTCCAAGGCGCCTCCCGAGCTCGCCCAGGACTTCTTGGTGCGAGGCATGTACCTGGTGGGTGGTGGAGGGCTGCTGCGCGGTCTGGCCTCGCGCATCGAACGCGAGACGCAGGTGCCGGTGAAGATGTCGACCATGCCGCTCGAAGCCGTCGTCATGGGCGCGGGTCACTGCATCGAGCACTACGACGCGCTGAAGACGATGTTCATGGGCGCTCGCCGCTAAGTGCGCATCCGAGCTGATCTCACCGACGAAATCGTCGAAGGTCTCCGCGGCATTCGCGGACAGTTCAAGGTTCCCGCCGAGTTCCCTGCGACTGTCGTGCAGGCTGCAGACGAGGTGGCGAAACGCGCGCCGTCGGCGCACACCGACCGGACCGACTGGCCGTTCGTGACGTTGGACCCAGAGAGCTCTACGGACCTCGATCAGGCCTTCCACATCGAGATGACCGGCGACGACGTGTTGTTGCACTACGCCATCGCCGACGTTGCCTGGTTCGTCGATGACGGCGGTGTGCTCGACCAGGAAGCGTGGCAGCGGGGCGCGACGCAGTACCTGCCCGATGGCAAGGCCGGTCTCTACCCAGCGCAGCTCGCCGAAGGCGCTACCAGCCTGCTTCCCGATGGGCCGCGCCCGGCGATCGTCTTCCACGTGCGCGTCGACACCGAGGGGCAATCGAAGCTCGACGGTGTCGAGCGGTCAGTGATCCACAGCAGAGCCAAGCTCGCTTATGAATCGGTGCAGCCCGCGCAACTTCCCGACGCGTTCGGCGAGTTGGCGCGACGCATCTCCCGCGCCGAAGACGCACGCGGTGCCGCCAGGATCGAACCGCTCGAACAGGAAGTGCATGCTCTCGAAGCGGGCGGCTACGACATCTCGTTTCGCCCGCGCCTGCAATCGGAAGACGACAACGCGGCGATGTCGCTGGCGACCAACCTCGCCATCGCCGACCTGCTGTTTGCCGCGGGCACCGGGTTGTTCCGAGTCATGCCGGAGCCCGACGCTCGAGCCGAGCAGCGCTTGCGCCACACGGCACGGGCACTCGGTATCGACTGGGCTGCCGGCACCAATCTCGCGGACTTCGAACGATCGCTGAACGGCAAGGCTCCGAAACCTGCTGCGCTGCTGATGGCCATTCGGCGAGCCGGTGGTGGCGCGTCGTACGTGCCATTCACCGCTGGCCAGCGGCCGTGGCACGCAGCGATGGCTGCGACGTATGCGCACGGAACGGCGCCGCTTCGACGCCTTGCCGACCGCTACGTCGTGATGGCTGCCCTGGCCATCGCCGACAACAGCCCGGTGCCGGAGGCGGTTGCCGCGGCCTTCCCCAAGCTGCCCGTCGTGATGGAACATGCCGACCAGACAGGTCGCGAGATCGAGCGGGCCGTGATCGATCTGGCGGAGACAGCGCTGTTGAGCGCGCAGGCGCAGCGGACGTTTGGTGCGGTCGTGATCGATGTCGACGATCGGGGGGCCCAAATCCAACTGTGCGACCTCCCGGTGGTGTCGCGGGTCAACGGTCACCGTCTCGCGCCGGGCGACGACCTGCGCGTGCGCGTGGTGTCGACCGACATCCCGACCCGCACGGTCAAACTCGAACGCGTTGCCTGATCGGTCTGGGCCTGATCAGCCCGGTGTGATCGCGAAGATCTGGCCGCTGCTGGTCAGCACGAACAGCTCGCCATCGGGCCCCTCGCTGATCGCGGTGACGCTTCCCGTCTTGGCCAACCCCACCTGCTTCACCTCGGCGCGGTCGGCGATCTGCAGTGCCCGCACCTGCCCGCTGCAGTAGTCGGCGAACACGAACCAGCCGACCAGCGCAGGGATTGCGGTGCCGCGGTACAACGCACTGCCGCTGATCGAGCAGTCCTGACCGACGTGCTCGTACTCGTGGATCGGCGGTGTGACGCCGTCGGCCGACTGATCGTCGTTGAACCGGTGGTTGCCCTCCATCGCGCTCCAGCCGAAGTTCAAGCCCCGACCACCGCCGTCGGCCGCCCAGCCGACGTCGACTTCCTCCCACTGACCCTGGCCGACATCGGCGATCCACAGGTCTCCCGTCGACCGGTCGAAGCTGATCCTCCACGGGTTGCGCAACCCGTACGCCCAGATCTCGGGACGAGCACCCTCGACGCCGACGAACGGATTGTCAGGCGGGACCGTGTAGCCGGCATCCCCGCTGGGGTGGGGATCGATCCGCAGCAGTTTGCCCAGCCACTCGCCGAGGTTCAGTGCCCGGCGGTCGGGGTCGCCGCCGGACCCGCCGTCACCGGCGCTGATGTACAGCATGTGGTCCGGGCCGAAGTCGATGTCGCCGCCGTTGTGGTTGGGATACGGCTGATCGAAGCCGAGCACCTCGCGACGCGTTGCCGGGTCGAAGATCCCGTCGGCACCGACGGCGTACTCGTCGATCCTGGTGTTGCCGTCGTTGTTGGTGTAGTCGACGTACGCCAGTGTTCCCTCGGCATTGATGGCGAGCCCCAACAGCCCGCGTTCGCCGTCGGCGCTGGTGAGGTCCGTCATGTCGAGGGCCACCGCGCCGGGCTGGCTATTGGTCATGATCACGACCTGACCATCCTGTTCGACGACGTAGGTCAGGCCGTCGGTGGGTCGCCAGGCAACCTCCACCGGCTGCGGGAAGGTACCGAGTTGAGTCAACATCACGACCGGGTCGCCGAGTGGGACGGGTGTGGTCGTAACGGTTGTCGCCGCGTCGGTAGGCGTGGGTGATGTCGATGCTGCGCCGGTGGCCGTCGGCGTCGCTGCAGCAGCGGTGGCTGTCGTCGTCACCGCGGGTGCAGCGCTCGATGCCACCCCGCTGACCTCGACCCCGTTGGAGTCGCTGGAGCACGCAACGGATGCCATCACCAGTGTGATGGCACCGCACCACCCAATCGATCGTCGTGGCGTCATGTCTTTCCGATCCTCGCCAGGCCTTCCTGCACCACCGTGATCGCCAACGTTCCGTCACTCGTGAAGATCGCGCCTCCGGCCAGGCCGCGACCGGCGCTGGTCGAGATCGCCTTCTGGTCGTAGAGCAACCAGTCGTCCGCGCGGAACGGGCGGTGGAACCACATTGCATGGTCGAGGCTGGCCATCTGCATGCCGGGGCTGTCCCACGACAACCCGAACGGCAACACCGTGGTGTCGAGCAGTGTCATGTCGCTGGCGTAGGTGACGATGCACGCGTGCAGCGTGGGATCGTCGGCCAAGCGACCGTCGGCGCGCATCCACACCCGCTGGCCGTCGGCGGGATTGTCTTGACGGTTGAACGGGTCGCGATCGATGTAGCGAACGTCGATCGGCCTCGGTCGGTCGAACCACACGCCCATGCGCTCCTTGTACGGTTCCATGCGGGTCTTGAAGTCGGGCAACGTCTCGGGCGCCGGCACGTCGGTGGGCATCGTCAACTGATGATCTGCGCCGGGCTCGTGGAGGTGGAAGCTGGCCTGCAGGTTGAAGATCGCCTTGCCGTGTTGGATTGCCACCACGCGCCGGGTGGTGAAGCTGCGGCCGTCACGAATCCGATCGACCTCGTAGAGGATCGGCACGAGGGGGTCTCCGGGTCGCAGGAAGTACGCATGGAGCGAGTGGACCTGGCGGCCGGGGTCGTCGATCGTTCGGGTCGCGGCGACCAACGCCTGGCCGGCGACTTGGCCGCCGAACACTCGTTGCCGGCTCTCGTCGGGTGACCGACCGCGGAAGATGTTGACCTCGATTGCTTCCAGGTCGAGCAGCGTGACGAGATCGTCGAGGGCGGTCATGGGTTCATCCTTGCCCAGCGGGTTGGCCCGTGTCGGATCGGCATGCGGAGGGGTCGAGTGCAACCAACCGGTACAACTGGCCACCGGACACCGACGTCTCGAGCTGCAGGTCAACGAGCGCGGCGAGGTCGGGACGGCGCTCCTTCGGCCCGTCTCCGGCGTTCTGCAGACCGGAGAACCACGCCAGGTAGGCGCGGCCGTTGCAGGCCTCCTGCACGGTGTGTTCGGCGTCGAGCGGATAGTGACTATTACCCGCCCGCGGCGCGGTGAAACCCATCAACGTCGGCTCACGGTCGGTGAACCACCACACCCGCTGGGGATTGTTGGTCAGGACCCGCGCATCGGCCGGTAGCGCAGCGATCGCGTCGTACAACTGCGGCGAGAACTGCGGCTTGTAGCCGCTGCCTGCGGGCGCCAGATCAGGGAACCGCACCGCGAATGCCGCGCCCTGGTACATCCACCAGCCGAGCAATACCGTGCCGGCGACCACGATGCCACGCCTGGTGCAGACCCGATCGAACGTGACCGTGGCGACGTAGACGACAGGGATCAACATCGGCGACATCACCCGAAGTTCGATGTCGTTTGCCGTAGCGATGCGGGCGACGATCGGCACGACGAACGAGGTCGCTGCAAATGTCGCCATCCCGAGGTCGAGCGTGACGGACCTGCGGCTGGAGATCGCCAACACGATGAGGGCCGCGATCCCGATGACGACGATGGCGCCGATCCGCACTCTCGCCGACTCGGACCAACCGTCGCCGGCCACGATGTGCCCCGTACCGACCAGCGCAAGGTGGATGGTGCGCGACAGCGGCTCGTCCGCACCACCTGAGAAGCGAGGCCCGAGCGGTTGCCCGGTCTCCACCAGGTTGCGCACGACCCACAGCAAACTGATCGCGATCGCGGCCGAGACGAAGGCAGCGATCCGCTTGACCAACGTGGCCCACTCGTCGGCTTGGTCGTCCGACCTCCACGCCGATGCGGCCACCATCACGACGCCGGTAGCGATCAGCCCGACCCCGGCGTAGCGGATGAGGAACCCGATACCGGCGAGCAGGCCGCCGATTGCGGCCGAGCGCGTCGTGACCGGCCGCCTCGACAGAACCAGCAACATGGCCAGCGCGATTGCCGCGTACGGTGCCTCGCTCCACACGACCGATGCCATGCGCACCAGCCCCTGGCTGGCGCCGAGCGCGA
Organism: Ilumatobacteraceae bacterium; assembly: GCA_031427935.1. Lineage (GTDB taxonomy): Bacteria > Actinomycetota > Acidimicrobiia > Acidimicrobiales > Ilumatobacteraceae > JAENVT01. Next base: position 12,226 of record JANPOJ010000352.1, read on the forward strand.
ATGCACCGGTGACTGCGATGGCCGGTCGGACCCGACGGCG
>JANPOJ010000353.1:0-3806 GCA_031427935.1 Ilumatobacteraceae bacterium
CCCGCGATGAGGTGCTTTCGAGTTACGTCGTGTAGTCGGCGTTGATGCGGATGTAGCCGGCGGTCAGGTCGCAGCCCCAGACCGTGGCGGATGCCTCGCCGGCGGCGAGTGCGGCCGTGATCCGTACCTCGTCACCCCGCATGTATGCGGCGAGCGCGTGGAGCCCCGCCTCATCAACCGACGACGGGTAGACCTCTTGATTGCCGAAGCGGATGACAACCTTCGATTGATCTACCTCATCGGCAGTCGACGCCTTGCCGATCGCCATCGCGACCCGACCCCAGTTCGGGTCGGCGCCGTGCACTGCCGTCTTGACGAGCGGTGAGTTGACGATCGCCTTGGCGACCCGCTTGGCCTGCTCCGGCGACCGTGCACCCTCGACGACGACCTCGATCAGCTTCTCGGCGCCCTCCCCGTCGCGGGCGACCTGCTTCGTCAGTGAGACGGCGACCTCGTACAAGCCGCGCTCGAACGCGGCGAGATCGATCGGCCCGGCCTCGCCGCTGGCCATGAGGATCGCGGTGTCGCTGGTCGAGGTGTCGGTGTCGATCGACACGCAGTTGAACGTGCGATCCATGACACGGCGAAAGATCGGGTCGAGGTCCTCCGCAGCCAGGCTGGCGTCGGTGAACAACAGCGTGATCAGCGTGGCCATGTTCGGCTCGATCATGCCGACGCCCTTGGCGACACCAACGATGCGCGCGTCGCCGATCGACGCGGTGGCAACCTTCGCAACAGTGTCGGTCGTCATGATGCCGCTCGCCACGAGGTCGGCGTCGACCGATGGAAGCGGGGCAGGGATGGCCGTCAGCCCGGCGCGCACGCGATCCATCGGGTACTGGCGGCCGATGACACCGGTGGAGGCGATCAGCACGTCGGCGGCGGTGCAGCCGAGCGCCGTGGCGACACCGGCAACGACCTCACGAGCATTGGCCAGGCCGACGCCTCCGGTGGCCACGTTGGCGTTCTTGGAGATCACCACGACCGCCTGCGCCGTCGGCGACGAGAGGTGCTCGCGACTGACGAGCACGCTCGGTCCGGCGAAGCTGCTGGTCGTGAACACGCCGACCGTCGGGCAGGGCACATCACTGGCGACGATCACGAAGTCGTCGGTCGAGTCCTTGATCCCGACGTTGGCGACGTAGGAACGGAACCCAGCGGGAAGCGGTGTCATTCGGGGCAGGCCGTGAGGTTGGCCTTCACGGTCTCGAAGATGTCGCCGAGGGCACGCACTTGTTCCTTGGTCAGATCCTTGAGGAACCTGTTGCGCACGCTCGCAACGTGGTCGGGGGCGGCCTCGACAAGCTTGGCGAGACCAGCCAGGGTCAACGCGGCGAACATGACCCGTCGATCCTTCGGGCTGGCGACGCGTTCGACCAGGCCAGAGCTGACGAGCCCGTCGAGGCGTCGGGTCAGCCCGCTGGGCGAGAGTTGCAGTGCAGTCGCCAGGTCGCACATTCGCAAGCGTTGATCCTCCGTCTCGGACAACCGGACCAATACCTCGTAGTCACCCATCGTCAAGCCGAAGGGCACGAGGTCGCTCTCCAGTGCCGCGGTCATGGTGCTGACCGATTCGATGAAGTTCCGCCAGGCTCGCATCTCGCTCGCCGACAGCCATGTGGTTGCCATGAGTCGTATGTTACCGGTGTTCAGAAGAAAGGTTGTGGACGCAAGCAATTGTCTGTACAATCGTTGTGGCCGCAAGTAATTCGCCGCAACAAGTAGATGCAGAACTAGAACAACAAGGAGTTTGCCCCATGTCCTCACTCGCAGATCTCACCCCCGGCGTCTGGAACGTCGACCCCGTCCACTCGTCGGTCGGCTTCGTCGCTCGTCACCTGATGGTGTCCAAGGTGCGCGGCCGATTCGCCACCTTCACCGGCACCCTGACCATTGCCGACGACCCGTTGGCTTCCAAGGTCGAAGCCAGCGTCGACATCGCCTCCATCACCACCGGTGACGAGACCCGCGACGGCCACCTGAAGTCGGGCGACTTCTTCGAGGCCGAGACGTTCCCCACCATGACGCTGGTCAGTACCGGAATCGACAAGGACGGCAGCGACTACGTGCTGCACACCGACCTGACGATCAAGGGGATCACCAAGCCGGTCGACTTCGAGCTCGAGTTCGACGGCGTCAGTGGTGATCCGTGGGGTGGCACCCGGGCCGGGTTCAGCGCCGAGGCCGAGGTCAACCGCAAGGACTTCGGCCTGGAGTGGAACGTCGTGCTCGAGACCGGCGGCGTGATGCTCGGCGAGAAGGTCAAGATCCAGCTCGACGTGCAAGCAGTCAAGGCCTGATCTCGTTGATCAGGCGACTCAACCATGCGGTGCTCTGGGTGCGCGACGCCCAGGCATCCGCAGAGTTCTACACCACGGTCCTCGGCTTCGAGGCCGTGGCGACCATGGGCAGTCAGGCTGTGTTCCTCCGTGCCGATGGCTCGACCAACGATCACGATCTCGGTCTGTTCAGTGTGGGCGATCGCCCCAAGCCGGCGGCACATTCACCTGGCCTCTACCATCTTGCCTGGCAGGTCAACACGATCGAAGATCTCGCCACGTTGCGAACCAAGCTGCTCGCAGCAGGATCACTGGTTGGCGAAAGTGATCACGGCGTCAGCAAGAGCTTGTACGCACACGACCCTGACGGCATCGAGTTCGAAATCATGTGGGCCGTGCCGAGAGCGAACTGGCCGACAACGTCGCCCGGTGTCGAGCGGCTCGATCTCGATGCCGAACTTGCCCGCTGGGCGGCAGTCGAGACCGCCGATCAGTACTGACGAGCGGGACTCGTCACGACGGACGGTGCAACAGGTCTCGCAAGGCGACGTCCAGCGTCTCGTGGAGGAACTCGTACCCGCTGCGCTGCAGCGCAGTGGGCGAGACGCGTTGCCCGCTGAGAAGCAGCACATCGACCATCTCGCCGCCGAACAACATCTTCGGACCGAACGACGGGATCGGTAGCACGGCCGGTCGGTGCAGCACCTTGGCAAGAGTTGTCGTGAACTCGCTGTTGGTGACCGGATTCGGAGCGGTGATGTTGACGGCCCCGCAGATGTCGGTCGTCAGCAGGTGGGTGATGGCGCCGACTTCATCGTTGATCGAGATCCAGCTCTGCCATTGGTGGCCGTTTCCGAAGCGCCCGCCGAGGCCGAGCTTGAACAATGGGAGCTGCTTCTTCAACGCACCGCCCTGTGCCGACAGCACGATGCCCGTGCGAACGTGGACCGTACGAATGCCGGCGTCCTCAGCGGGCACCGTCGCCGCTTCCCATTGCTGACACAGGTTGCTGAGAAAGTCGGTACCGGCCGGTGACAGCTCGTCGAGACGCTCGTCGCCGCGATCGCCGTACCAGCCGATCGCCGAGCCGGAGATGAAGACGGACGGTTTCGTGTCGAGCCCCGCCATCGTCGTAGCCAGCAATGCCGTCGTCTGGAGACGACTCGACAACAACTCGCTCTTGTACTGATCGGTCCATCGTTTGTCACCGATGTTGGCGCCCGACAGGTTGATCACCGCATCGCAACCATCGAATGCAGCGGGGTCGAGGCTGGCGGTTGCCGGGTCCCATGTGTGCTCGCCCTCGCGGGCGTCGCGTCTGACCAGGCGAGTCACGGTGTGGCAATCGGTGGACAAGTGGCTGCTCAGTGCCGAACCGATCAGGCCGCTTGCACCCGACATGAGGATGCGCATGTGCACAGGGTAGGTCGCCCGGATCAGCTTGGTGACAAGTACTCACGTCGCCCCATTTGCGGCCGATACCGTTGGGTACCAGATTGCGGCGAAAGGCATCTTCCGTGGACACCA
>JANPOJ010000354.1:0-3798 GCA_031427935.1 Ilumatobacteraceae bacterium
CACTTCGCCGCCGAGACCGTGCAGGTTCCCGACGCGCCGTTGGAGCGCGACGAGTGCATCCGCCCCGATTCGTCGATGGAGACCCTGGGCAAGCTGAGGCCGGTGTTCAGGCAGGGCGGGTCGGTGACCGCAGGCAACGCCTCGCCGATGAACGACGGCGCCGCCGCAATGCTGGTGATGTCGTCGCGCGGCCTGGAGTTGTCGAAGTCCACGCCGATGGCGCGCATCGTCAGCAGAGCGACCAGTGGCGTCGACCCGCACCTCTACGGCATCGGCCCGGTCGAGGCAGCGCGCGACGCGCTCGGCCGCGCCGGCATCGGGTGGGGCGATCTGTCGGCCGTCGAGTTGAACGAGGCGTTCGCGGCACAGTCGCTGGCCTGCCTGCGCGAATGGCCGGACCTCGACCCGTCGATCGTCAACCAGCACGGCGGCGCGATTGCCATCGGTCACCCGCTGGGTTGTTCGGGTGTCCGGATCGTGACGACCCTGGCCCACCACCTGCGTCGCACCGGTGGTCGCTACGGCCTGGCCACGATGTGCATCGGCGTCGGCCAAGGCATCGCGATCGTCATCGAAAACCTCACCTGATCACCCCAGTGGAGCGTCTCGCGCCCACGTGGGTGCATAGGAGCGTCCACTAGCGGTTGCGGGCGATTTCGGCGACGGCATCGAGGGATTCGGGGTTCTTCAACGCCCCCCGGCTAGCGACCGAATCAGGGTCGGCGCCGAGAAGGATCTTCTTCACCGGGAGCTCGAGCTTCTTGCCCGACAGCGTGGTGGGGATCGACGGCAGCGCGTGGATCTCGTCTGGCACATGGCGCGGCGACAGGTCGGCGCGCAGAGCCCGCTTGATCGGGTCGATGAGGCTGTCGACGTGTGCACCCTCGCCGACTGCCACGAACAACACCAGTGCGCCTGCACCACCGCCCTCGGTGTCTTCGAGGTGCACGATCAGGCTGTCGTTGACCCCGTCGATCGACTCGACGACGCGGTAGATCTCGCTGGTGCCGATGCGTACCCCGCCGCGGTTCAGCGTGGCATCGCTGCGTCCGGTGATCACACAGCTGCCATGGTCGTCGAGCGTGATCCAGTCACCGTGACGCCATACACCCGGGTACGAATCGAAGTACGCGGAGCGATATCGCGAGCCGTCGTCGTCGCCCCAGAACCCGATCGGCATCGAGGGCATCGGCTGCGTGATCACCAACTCGCCCTGCTCGCCGACGACCGATCGTCCGGTCTCGTCGAAGGCCTCCACGGCTGCGCCGAGGTACCGGCACGAGATCTCGCCGGCGATCACTGGCACCATCGGGCAACCGCCGACGAAGGCTGAGCAGATATCGGTGCCACCGCTGATCGACGACAGCATCACCTCGCCTCCGACGTTGTCGTAGACCCAGTGGAAGCCGTCAGCCGGTAGTGGCGCGCCGGTCGAGCCGACGGCGTGTATGCGTGAGAGGTCGTACTGCTCGCTCGGCCGCAATCCGGCCTTGCGGCAGGCCATGTAGTACGGCGCGCTCGCCCCGAACCAGGTGATCTCGGCGCGGGCTGCGAGTTCCCACAACGTGTCGAGGGCCGGTGACGCCGGGTCACCGTCGAACGTGACGATCGTCGCGCCGGTCAACAAGCCACTGACGAGGTAGTTCCACATCATCCAGCCGGTGGTGGTGAACCAGAAGAACCGGTCTGCGGGCCCGAGGTCGGCGTGCAGGCCGAGCACCTTGAGGTGCTCGAGGAGGATGCCGCCATGGCCGTGGATGATCGGCTTGGGCATGCCCGTCGTGCCGGACGAGTACAGCACGTACAACGGATGGTCGGCAGCCACCTGTTCGAACTCGACCGGGCCGGGCTCGGCAACCAGTTCGGCCCATGAGATGGCCCCGGCCGGGACCTCGTCGCCGACGTACTGGAGCGCCACGGTGGAGCGCAGGCTGGGCAGGCCATCACGGATCGCCTGCACCTCGCCACGGCGATCGATCTCCCGACTTCCGTACATGTAGCCGTCGACGACCAACAGCACCGCAGGGTCGATCTGCCCGAACCGATCGAGCACCGCTTGCACGCCGAACTCCGGTGCACAACTCGTCCACACCGCACCCAGGCTGGCTGTGGCGAGGAAGGCGACGATCGTCTCCGGCACGTTCGGCAGGTAGGCGGCAACTCGGTCGCCGCAACCAACCCCGAGGCGCTGCAACCCGGCCCGCGCCCGACCGACCTGGTCGCCGAGTTGATCCCAAGTCAGCATCGTCGCCGTTCGGCTCTGCGAGTGGGCGATGATCGCCGGCCGGTCACCGTGATGGCGCAGGATGTGCTCGGCGTAGTTCAGCTGGGCGCCGACGAACCACTTGGTGCCGGGCATCGTGGCGTGGTCGAGCACGTGTGAGTACGGCACGCTGGCCTGCACATCGAAGAACTCCCACACCGAAGCCCAGAACCCGGCGATGTCATCGACCGACCAACGCCACAGAGCGTCGTAGTCGTCGAACGGTCCCAGCCCGCGCCCCTCCAACCAGGCGATGAACCGGCCGATCTTGGTTCGGGCAATGGTTTCGGGCGTCGGAGCCCACAGATGGTCGGACGATGTGGCCACGTTCGAGGTCTAGATCAAAGTCGCCCGTGGCGACAAGCCCATCCACCCGACGACCCGTTGTGCATGACGTTCGATGAACTCCTGTAGTCCCGGCCGTCGCAAGTTCAGGCCGAGGTTGATCACGTTCAGGCTCCGCGCCGCGTCGAGTGCTTTGTTCCAGCAACTGGTCGGTCAACGGCCACGGTCGCACCGACCGGTACCCCTTCACGAAGATCTCGACGAGCGATTCGTCGGCGTATTGGCGCCGCAGATCAGCGACGGTGATCCCCACGTCCTGCACGTTGAATCCGAACTGCAGATCCTGAAAGTCGATCGGCGTCAACTGCGTTGTCCAACGCATCACGTTCTGCGGACCGAAGTCGCCGTGCAGGAGGTGTGGTCGGTGCGGCGGTGCAGCCCACAACGCATCCAGATGGCGCTGCACCTCATCGACTGCCTCGACGAACATCGATCCGTACGCCGACTCGTATTCGCCCAATCGGGATGTGTTGGCGAAGTAGACGACACGATCGGCGTGCATGCCCGCCGGCGCGTCAGGTGGTTGGTATGACGCGGCCTGCTCGTGGATGTTCGCCAGCAGCGCTCCCATTTGCTGGGATGTGGCGTGGTCGAAGCACTCACGAACCGTCCGACCAGGCACCCATGTCATCGCGGAGCAGTAGCGCGGGCCGGGGACGTCGGCGTGATGCCCTGCGGCGACGTGTTGACCGTGCCGGTCTGCGAGCAGTCGCGGGACCTGGATCTCGGTATCGGCGTGCAGGGCGTCGAGCCATGCGGCCTCGACCTCCTCGATCCCGTCGGTGTGTATGCGCACCTCTCCGACGCGCTCGGCAATCGGTCTGCCTGCGGTGAGGTCGGCGCGGAACAGCGTGTTGAACGAATGCGATGCCAGGAGCGAGACGCGCCCTGCCTCGATCCCGAAGTCGTCGCGCAACGAATCGGTCGCCAAGAGCCGAAGTCGCGCAATGCGTCCTCGCCTTGACGCCTCGTGACGGGCATCCGGCGCTGTCGATGCGCCAAATGACTGCGCGCGCGTCCAGACGATCCGCGCCTCTGGTCGCCCGCACGGATCCAGGAATCTGGCCGACGACCAAACCGTACGAATGTGGCCGCTGCGCCACCGTCGCTGCGACGGTCAGGGTGTGACAACCTGATTGGCAGGCGGACCACAGGGTGCTCGATACCGACTCCCGGCGACCCGGGTCGGT
>JANPOJ010000355.1:0-3266 GCA_031427935.1 Ilumatobacteraceae bacterium
CGCGGCACTCGAGCAGGAGGGCCTGATCCGATCGACTCGGCTGGCCGCCGAGCCCCGCGGCGCAGGAAGGCGACCTGTCGGGTACGAGCATGACCCGCAGGCCGCGTACGTCATCGGTGTCGATGTCGGCGGCACCAAGACGGCAGTGGCGATCGCTGATCTGTCGGGCGGAATCAAGGCCGAAATCGAGCTGGTCACGTCGAAGGCCGGCGGCAACGCTGTCGTGCGCCAGATCGTCGCCACAGCCCGCGCTGTCGCCCGTCAAGCAGGGATCGCGTGGTCAGCGGTCGATGCAATCGCCATCGGCACACCCGGTGTCCAAGACTCGGACGGGGCGATCCACATGGCCGACAACATTCCCGGGCTCGACGGAATCAAGCTCGCCAAGGCCGTGCGAAGCAGCCTTCGAGTGCCCGTGCTGCTGGAGAACGATGTCAACCTCGCTGCTCTGGGCGAGCACGCAGCAGGCGCCGCACAGGGCTGCACCAGCTTTGTGCTCTTGTCGATCGGCACCGGTCTCGGCCTCGGCATCGTCGTCGACGAACATCTCGTCCGTGGTGCCCGCGGCGCTGCCGGCGAAATTGCCTACCTGCCGATCGGCGGTGACCCCTACACGAAGTCCGGTCGACGACGTGGCGCATTCGAACTTGCCACTGCGGGATCGGCGGTTACTCAGATCCTCATCGACGAGTTGACGACAGTTCGCAAGGGTTCAATCACGGCATTGAACAAGACCAGCACGGCACGCGAAGTCTACGGCGCCGCCGATGCAGGCGACGCTCTGGCGGTGCGGGTAGTTCGGCGCCACGCCCAGCTGGTCACCCTCGGGATCTTGGCCGTGGTGGCCCTACTCGATCCCGACGTCGTCGTCCTTGGCGGTGGCATCGGCTCCAACCCGCTGATGTTGGCGGCGTTGCGCAGTCAGGTCGACCGAATCACGCCATGGCCGGTTGCTTTGAAATCGGCGGAGCTGGGTGGCCGTGCCGGACTGATCGGCGCCGTCCACCATGCCTTGCGGTCGCTCCCCGAAATCGAGTCACGGCGAGTGAGCCTTCGACTTCAGAAAGGCGAGTCGTGATGTCTCCTTTGAAGTCAACCACGATCGGCCAACCGTTCCGCTGTGTCGAGGAGCGGGCTGACGACGCGTTGGTCGCACTTGATGCACCGTTGGTCATCTGCGCCAACGACCCGCCGTGGACTCCATTCTGGCAATCGATGTCGACCAGGGCCCGCGCCGCAGTCACCGTCGTCGATGCTTGGAACATGGACCTCGCTCACCTGGCCCAACGCGCGGTTGCGCTCGCCGAGCGTGACATCGTTGGCGCGTCCACGGTCGTCGGGTTTGGCGGAGGCACGGCCCTCGACACCGCCAAGTTCATCGCATGGAAACTCAATCGGCCACTCGTGCAAGTGCCGACGATCACCTCAGTCGATGCCGGCTTCACCGACGCGATCGGAATTCGCGACAACGGCAGGGTGCGCTACATCGGCAACATCGTCCCGGACAAGGTCGTGATCGACATCGACCTGATCCGCAGCGCTCCGAAACGACTGAACCGGGCCGGCATCGGCGACATCTTGTCGTGTCACACCGGGCTGTTCGACTGGAAGCTCGCCACCGACACCGGTCACGGACCTGCGTGGGATCCGGCCCTGGCCACGCTCGGGGCGACCTTGCTAGAAGAGCTGGAAGCCGCCGCCGACGACGTCGCCGCCGTCACGGCAGACGGGGTGCGCTTCCTGGCCGACGCCTATCGGCGCATCGGCGCGGCCTGCGCCCATGCCGGGCACAGCCGATTCGAGGAAGGCAGCGAGCACTTCTGGGCCTACGCCTACGAACACGCGACCGGCGCCCACCCGATTCACGGTGAGATCATCGCTTTCGCGGTGTGCGCATTGGCACACTTGCAGGGCAACGACGCTGAACGCGCCCGACGGATCGTCGCCACCTCGCGCACCCGAGCACATCCACAAGATCTCGACATCTCCGAAGAGCACTTCCGTTCGTGCCTGCTCGGGCTGACCGCCTACACCCGCGCCGAGGAACTCGATATGACGATCGCCGATCTCCGCCCGATCACCGAGGCCCAGACCGAGGCGGCATGGAAGTTCGCGTGCACCCTTCCAAGGCACAGAGACGACTGATGGCGTCGATCACATTGTCCGGCATCACCAAGGCCTTCGAGGACGGCACCTTGGCCGTCGACTCCCTCGACCTGCACGTTGCCGACGGTGAGTTCATGGTCCTGGTCGGACCCTCGGGATGCGGCAAGACAACGTCGCTGCGGATGGTCGCCGGGCTCGAGGATCCCACGTCCGGAGAGATCCGCATCGGTGATCGGTTGGTCAACGATCTGCCGAGTCGCAGTCGCGACATCGCCATGGTCTTCCAAAACTACGCGCTGTACCCGCACATGTCGATCGCCGAGAACTTGGCATTCGGCCTGCGAATGCAGGGCCTCGGCAAACACGACCGCCGCGAACGCGCCGAGGAGGTAGCCGAAGTCCTTGCCATCTCCGAGCTCCTCGATCGGCGGCCCAAGCAGCTCTCCGGAGGCCAACGGCAGCGAGTCGCGATGGGCCGGGCCATCGTGCGCGAGCCCAGCGCTTTCCTGATGGACGAGCCGTTGTCCAACCTCGACGCCAGGCTGCGAGTCCAGATGCGCGCCGAGATCGCCCGCATTCAGCGACGCCTTGGCACCACCACGTTGTACGTCACCCATGACCAGATCGAGGCGATGACGATGGCAGATCGCGTCGCGGTCATGAATCGCGGCCTGCTGCAACAGGTTGCCACTCCGGCCGACATGTACGACCTCCCCAACAACCTGTTCGTCGCTGGATTCATTGGCACGCCCGCAATGAACCTTTTCAAGGCCACGATCGTTCCCAACGATTCGGGCCTCGCCCTCCAACTCGGGTCTCAGACGCTGGACATCGGTCGTCGGCTCGGGTTACACGTATGGACCGGCCGTGAGCTTGTCGTCGGCATACGCGCCGAGGACATCGAGGACGCATCGAAGGCAGCCGCCGTCCCCGCTGGCAGGCGGCTACGCGCCGAAGTCGACCTCGTCGAACACCTCGGCAGCGATCTGTTGGTTCACGCAACGATCGACGCACCAAGCGCATCGTCGCTGCAACTACGCGACGCGGCCGAGGACGCGCTACCCCTCGACGAGTCGTCCAGGAGTGGCCGCCTCGTCGCCCGCTGCAATCCGCGATCCAATATCGCCGCGGGCGACACCGTCGAGCTGGCCGTCGACGTC
>JANPOJ010000356.1:0-1956 GCA_031427935.1 Ilumatobacteraceae bacterium
GGCGTTCAAGTCGAGCTGCCTTTCGTGTCCCACCAGCAGCGCGCCGTCTGATGCAGGCGCGCCATCCCACGCGCTGGTCCCGGCGCTCACCCCGTTCTGCAGGACCAGCGCTTCGTCGAACTCGTCGTAGCCCAGCACGTAGAGGATGGGTGCGAACGTCTCGGCGGCGACGATGTCGGTCTGCGCCGGCATCGTCACGATCGTCGGACGAACGTAGGCGGCATCGGGGGCCTCGTCGGCCATCAATCGATCGCCGCCGACCGTCACCTTGCCACCGTCGGAACACGCGGTGTCGACCGCCGCCTGCATCCGCTCCAGCGCGACCGGCGTGATCAGCGGGCCGACCAGCGTGCTGGCATCGAGGGGACTGCCGACCGGCAGGGTGGCGTACGCGGCCGACATCCGCTCGACGACCTCGTCGATGCGGGAGTGGTGGACGATGGCGCGACGCAGCGACGTGCAGCGCTGCCCGGCAGTGCCCGCAGCGGCGAACGTCATGCCGCGAACGACCAGTTCGATGTCGGCCGACGGGGCGACGATCGCCGCGTTGTTGCCACCGAGCTCCAAGATGCTGCGTCCGAAGCGTGCGGCAACCACGCCGGCCACCTGTTGGCCCATGCGGGTCGAGCCGGTGGCACTGATCAGGGGGATGCCAGGGTGGGCGACCAACGCGGCGCCGACATCGGCCCCGCCGAGCACGACCTGGCTGAGGTGGGTCGGCGCGCCGACTGCATTGGCAGCCTGTTCGAAGAGTGCGCTCGTTGCGATGGCGGTCATGGGGGTGAGGTCGCTCGGCTTCCAGATGACCGGGTTGCCGCACACGACGGCGAGGGCGGCGTTCCAGCTCCACACGGCGACCGGGAAGTTGAACGCCGTGATCACCGCCGTCGTGCCGAGAGGGTGCCACTGCTCCATCAGCCGGTGGCCGGGACGTTCGCTGGCGATGGTCAACCCATGCAGTTGGCGGCTGAGGCCGACCGCGAAGTCGCAGATGTCGATCATCTCCTGCACTTCGCCCAGCGCCTCGCTCTCGATCTTGCCGACCTCGATCTGCACCAGGCGACCGAGGTCGGCCTTGTGCGTGCGCAGCAGCGTGGCAAACTGGCGGATCAGCTCGCCGCGCAGCGGGCCGGGAGTGGTGCGCCAGATCTGGAAGGCGGCAGCGGCTTGGTCGGCGGCCTGATCGACCGGAGCCGTCGCGTCGATCCCTCCCAACGTCGTGCCCGTGATCGGGCTGCGCGCCGGGTGTGGGCCATCGGCGGTCAGGCCGGGTGCACCGCATGCGCGGAGCGCAACATCGGCAAGATCGGTGAGCGCGGAAGCGGTGGGCAGAGTCACGGCAACCATGCTGCCACGCACCCACCCGCCACGGGTACTGGGTACGGTGGCGCCGTGAGTTTTGCCCAGCAAGGTCCACCCGCATCCGACAAGCAGGTCGCCTACATCCAGGCCCTCATGCGCAAGGCCGGCTACGACGACTTCCGCTCGGCGCGCACCGAGTACCGGCTGACCCAGCGCCAGGCACGGGGCAAGTTCACCAAGGCCGAGGCCTCGGCGCTGATCGATCGGTTGACGTCGACCGACGCCGACAACCCGACGGTGTCGGTCAGCGAGGAACCGGACAGCTTGGAGTCCGCGCAGGCCTTGCTGATCCGCGGCTTTCCCGCCGACGTGCTGGCCGACGAGCTGCGTCGCCGGGGCTGGACCGTGGGGCGAGCCGTAGCCCCGACGTAGCAGTCCTAGATGTAGCAGCGCGGCACGAACACGCCGCTGGCGGGCGAGGCGCAATCGATCGCATCGGCGGCGAGGATGACAGCGGCGCCGGTGTATGCCGAGACCTCCTCGACGGGGAAGCGGATCTCGCCGGGATAGACGATGCCGGTGTAGTACGCCCCGTCGCGTCGGCGGTGACGCCGTGTCCAGCGCACGAGGTCGGTGGCCGTGGCGATGTCGCCG
>JANPOJ010000357.1:0-4846 GCA_031427935.1 Ilumatobacteraceae bacterium
GTGACCTGGTCGCTCGCGATTGGATGTCGATCGAACCTCGCACCGGTCGGCGTGGAGGTCGATGGCGATTCGGAGGGTCCTGTAGGCCAGAAGACGGCCATGCAGGCCAGTGTTGGCGGGCAGGATGCTGCGCAATGGCAGCGTTGCGGTTGCCCGGAATCGAGCCGCAACACCGGGTCGAAACACGCCGTCGTAGCTGATGTCGAGCTCGATCGGTGCCGCCACGCCACGAATCGTGATCCAGCCGCAACCCTTCCAGTTCGGTCCTTCGACGTGTTCGACGGCGGCGATGCGGACCGGGATGGTCGCGAAGCTGCCGGTATCGAGCACCTGTTCGTGGAGGAAGCGATCCCAGGGCGCGTGACCTGTCCGCAGACTGTTGGCGTCGAGACTGACCTGCGCCGTGGAATGTGTCGGGTCGTCTGCAATCGCGATCATCCCCTGCTTCAGGCGCATGTGCGTGCGCACGGCAACGCCGAAGGTGCGGCGTACGGAGAGCTCGATGCTGACCCATCCCACAGGGATGTTCCACAGCCCCGGCGCCGGCAGCTCGACGCCGTCCACCGTGCGGATGGCCGGGGACGCGGTCGGTCGGTCCCGCCGGTCGTGATGCCAGTCGTCCCGCGGCGGGAGCTGCAAGATCGCGCTTCGACGGCCGATGTGAGTCGTCGCGGCGCGGCCGGGATCGGGGACGTGCTGCTCGGTCATGCCGATCACTACGTCGGCTGTGGCCGAACGGTTCGCAAATCGTGGAGTTGTTGGCGCCCACCTGGGTGCCTTGAGACACTCCACAGGGGGGTGGGTCGGGTGCCTCAGCCCTCGAGCAGTGCGGCCGTGCGTTCGAGTTGCTTCAGCGCCTCGCGCGTCACGTCGATCTGCTCGTCGAACGCCTTCCTGATGCCGCTCAGCCCGACGTCGGTCAGACGCTCCACGGCGGACCTCGACATCAGCCCTTCCGGACCCATCTCGTGGACGGCCAGAATTGCGGCCCCGAGCGCTGCCTGGGCGAGCGCGACGGGCGGGATCGGTGGGCGCGGCGGGCCGTCGTCGGGGCCCGGGTACGGCCAGTCCCACGGGCCGAACGGCACTGGCTTGAGACGCGGAATGCTGTCGAGCAGGGCACGGTTCAGCTCGATCACCATGCAGGGCGGGTACCAACGGATCGCCACCTCCCAAGCGTGCCGCCCGATCTCGAACGCGCTGATCTCGTCGGCGTGCAGCAGTTCGGTGATCTGCTTGGCCATCGCCAGTTCGGTCGCCAATGCACCGAAGTGGGCGAGGCCGACACCCGGCGAGAGCCAGTGCACGATGTTGCGGTAGTACTGATCGATCAGGCCGAGGATGCGCTGCCCGTCCGCAGAGTAGGTGAAGCCCTTGCTCCACAAAGCCTTGCGCGGATCGCTGAACGATGGCCGGTTGGCGGCGTTGTCGCCGATCAGATTGATGTCGAAGAAGTGATGCCATGTCGAGTCGACCACGACTCGACCGACCCCGGCGCGCTTGCCGTCGTAGGCGCCCACGGTGCCGGTCCAGCGCTTGTTCGATGTGCCTGGGTCTCCGGTGTGGATCCCGTGCATCACTTCCGGATCCGCATATCCACCGCTCCATCCCCAGGCAACGATCTCGGGCGCGACGCGGTGCCCGTTGGCGTCGACGGGGTACTCGTCGAAGCTGTGTCCTCCGGCGCTCATCACTGCGTCGAGGACCGTCGGCTCGAGCACCTCACCCTCGTGCATGTGGTCGGGGAACTCGGTGATCGGCCCCTGCGAACTGCACAGCAGCGGGTGCGGATAGACCTGGCGGGCGAACACGAACTCATTCCACGGGTACCACTTGAGCTGCAGCTTCTGGGGGATGTCGTCCGACTGGTTCTCGAACACGACCACCCCGTGATGGTCTGGAACTGTGGTGTCGACGCGCGTCGGGCCGAGTGGAGGCGGCGGCGAGTTCCACCGGCGCATCGAGCGGACCCGTGGCAGTGAACCGGCCAAAGCCGAGCCCAGTGCGGCGTGGTCGCCGGTGGCGAACACGCCGCCGCCGTTGTTCATGAACTTGCAGAGGGCGTCGTGCTCCGCTTCCGGCAGCGAACCGCTGTCCCAGCCGATCAGCCAGATCTGGTCGTAGACCGACAGGTCGTGGTTGTCGAAGGTGAAGTTGGCGATGACGCCGGCGGCCCCGAGTGGATCGGTGGATCGATGTGCCTTGGTCACGGCACCGACGCCCTCGAGCACACCGATCAGGTGGCTCATCCCGAAGTTGGACTCGTTGAGGTTGTTCGGGTTGTGCTCGGGGCCGAACGACACGATGGTGTCGGTGACGACCAGGATGTCGATCTGCCACCAACGACGAATCCAGTCGTGCACGTTGAGGGCGATCTTGGCGTCGAGCAGGTCGAAGTTGATGGGCATGGCGATGCTCCTTACGAGGGGTCGCCAAGAAGGAGCGCGGGCGCTACTCCGGAGATACGTACATTGCTCGCGGTCGTCGCTAGCCGGCGCGGCGCGCCGTGACACCGCCATCGATGTGGATCGTCGTGCCGGTGATGTAGCTGGCGTCGTCGGATGCCAGGAAGCGGATGACGTTGGCGATCTCGACCGGCTCGCCGATGCGCCGCAGCGCGATACCGGCGACCATCGACTGCTCGGCAGCATCGGGATCGGGGTTGCGGTCGATGCTGTCTTGCACGAGGCGGGTGCGGATGTAACCGGGTGCCACCGCGTTGACCCGGATCCCGTGCGGCCCGTAGTCGAGAGCCAGGCTGCGCGTCATGCCGATCAGCCCCGACTTCGCCGCGGCGTAGGGGAAGAACCCCTCGAGGGTGGCGAGCGCATGCATGGAGGCGACGTTGACGATCGCGCCCCGGCCGACATCGCGCATGTGCGGCAACACGTACTTGGCGCCGAGCCACGCCGATTTCAGATCGACGCCCATGAACCGATCCCAGTCATCGCCGGTCATGGTCGTCGCGTCGAAGTTGGCGTTGACCCCAGCGTTGTTCACCAGGATCGATGCGGGGCCGAAGGTCGAGGCGCAGGCCTTCGCCACCGCGGCGATGTCGGCTTCGACGCTGACATCGGCGCGAACGAACCTGGCACTGCCTTCCGACGCTTGCTCGACCTCACGCCCGAGATCTGGATCGAGGTCGCAGAACAACACGACCGCGCCGCTTGCAACGAACACCTCGACGACCGCCCGGCCGATGCCGCGTGCACCCCCCGTGACGATCGCGATCTCCCCATCGAGTGGCGCGTGCTCAGACATTGGTTCCCCCGCAACGATCGTTCGACTTGAGATGCAGGCCAGATCAGATCACAATGCCCCGATGCCCGACAAGCCCTCCACGACTGCGACCATCGCTGTCGTCGGCCCCGACCATCTCGGCGAAGGACCGGTGTGGGACGACCGCAGTGGGGAGCTGGTGTGGGTTGATATCTCCGGCCGGTTGGTGCACCGATGGAGCCCGACGACGGGGAGCTCATCGTCGTCGGCGACCGATGGGGATGTCGGATCGGTGGTGCTCTGCGAGGACGGCGGCGTGCTGCTGGCGATCGAGTGTGAGCTGTGGCGCATCGATCCTTCGGGAGGGCGCACGCTGCTCGCCGCCGTCGAGCCTCACCCTGGCGTGCGCTTCAACGATTGTCGGGTCGACCCGCGGGGACGGTTGTGGGCGGGCACGCTGCAACGCGAGCGCAGGCACGGCATGGCTGCGCTGTACCGGTTGGATCCGGGCGGTGTCCTGACCCTGGTGCTGCCCGATCGAACGATCTCCAACGGGATCGGCTGGAGCCCCGACGGCACGTCGATGTACTACATCGACAGCACAACGCAGCAGATCGTGGCGTTCGCGTACGACCTCGACACCGGGCGGGTCAGCGACGAACGGGTCTTCGCGGACGTCGTTGCCGACGACGGGCTGCCCGACGGTCTGACCGTCGACGCGGATGGCGGCGTGTGGGTCTGCCTGTTCAGCGGAGCGAAAATCCGCCGGTACCGACCCGACGGGACATTGGATCGAGAGATCCGTCTTCCACTGACCAACCCGACCTGCCCGGGGTTCGGAGGTTCGGACCTGCGCACCTTGTACATCACGACTGCCCGGCACCGCCTGACCGAACAGCAGCTGGCGGCAGAGCCCGACGCCGGTGCGTTGCTGCAACTCGACGCCGGTGTCGCCGGTCTTCCGACGAACCGGTTTGCCGGCTGACTCGCTTCTACATGTTCGATTCGGAGGCGACTTCGTCGGCGGGCACGAGCAGGACCGCCACGGTGGAGGCTTCGACACCCAGCCGGAGGTTGCGAAGCTGTGGAGTGCGGCGCCGACCGCCAGTGCAACGCAGGCGTCGACCCGACGCCACCACTGGCGAGCGATCATCGTCCGGGTTCGAGGATCGTCCGATTGGCGAGCCCATCCGGCACGCGCCCTTCGATCACCTCGATCACCGAGGCCGTGGCGCGGCGAATCATCACGTCGACCGACTTGGTGCTGAGACCGCCGACGTGAGGGCTGACGACGACGTTGGTCATCGCGAGCAAAGGCGAGTCGTACGGTGGCTCGGTCTCGAACACGTCGAGAGCGGCGCCGGCAATCACCCCGTCGTTCAGCGCGTGGATCAACGCCGGTTCGTCGACGACACCCCCGCGCGAGGTGTTGACCAAGAACGCGTGTGGCTGCATCGAGCGCAAGGCTCGGGTGCCGATCAGGTTGCGCGTCGCGTCGATCAAGGGGACGTGCAGCGAGACGACGACGTCGCTGCGTGCCAACAACTCGTCGAGCGGCACGGCGCGGGGTGACACCGATTCGGCGATCGCCGGGTCGGTCACGAGCAGTTCGACGTCGAAGCCGGCG
>JANPOJ010000358.1:0-18371 GCA_031427935.1 Ilumatobacteraceae bacterium
TCGAGGTGATCGACACCGTGTAGATCGGCCTTCCCGGTCGTCCGCGTTTGGCCTGACGGTGATCCGCCGTCGCGCCGGCATCGAGACCCGCGCTGTCGCCCGAGGTCGCCTCACAGCGACCGCCGACAACTGGTGCATCGAGGCTGCACTTGCCGCATATGAGAACGACTCCGTCGACTTCGATCGCGCCTGGACAAACGAGATCCCACGCGACCACCAATGACCCGAGTGTCTGGCGCTCCCTGGGTACCCCGCAACCCACACAGGCGTTCGGGCGGTTGACTTGACTACGCCGCCCGTTCGCGACGAGACCGCAGGAGTCGGTCGAGGAGGGCTGGGTCGGCGGGCCAAGCTTCGACGATCGCCTCATGCGGTACTCGTCGGGCAGCGAAGCGCAAGGCGAGCGCGACGACGATGACGTCGTCGAGTGGTCCGATGACTGGCAAGAACTCCGGGATCAAGTCGATCGGCGACAGGACCCACAGGCCAGCGATGGCAACGGCGATCTTGGCCGAGCGCGGCACGCGAGAATCCTTTCGGAGACGCCGAATCGTGGTCACGCATGCGGGCAACACCGACGCCAGATCCTTCGCCGAACCCGGCGGCAGCCGTTTCGCCAACACGATCATCAGCAGCCACGAGACCACCACCACGGCGATGCCGATCATGGCAAGGCGAATCAGCATCACGCAACCATACGGGCCGTCGCCGAGGCTCACACCTCGGTGCCGCTGGCCGCTGGAGCCAGGCTGCGAATACCCGTGGACGTTCCGCGCCTCCCTGGGTAACCCGAAACACTCCACTCGGTTTCGCGGTGATTTTGGGGATCGAGAAGCTAGAGCGCTCCACATTCCTAGCCTGAACAGCCATGACCACTCCCCCATCCCCAACCATCGCCCCAATAGAAGGTCGGCTCGGCGTGCTCACCGTCGGCCTCGGAGCCGTGGCGTCGACGCTGATCGCCGGTGTCGAACTGGTGAAGCGTGGCGTCAGTTTGCCCGTGGGTTCGCTGACGCAGATGGGCACGATCCGTCTCGGCAAGCGAACCGACAACCGCCGCCCGTTGATCAAGGACTTCCTGCCGCTCGCCGCGCTGGAAGACATCGTCTTCGGCGCGTGGGACCCGTTCCCCGACGACGCCTACGTTGCAGCTACCCGAGCCGGCGTGCTCGAGGGCGGTAAGCACATCGAGGCGGTCAGCGACGCGCTTCGCGAAGTGCGCCCGATGCCGGCCGCGTTCGACCGGGAGTACGTGAAACGGATCGACGCCGACAACACGATGCACACGATCGACAAGCGCAGCATGCTCAACGCGATCCGCGAAGACATCAACCGGTTCCGCGAGGAGAAGCGGGTCGAGCGGGTCGTGATGTTGTGGGCCGCCAGCACCGAGATCTTCATCGAGCCCGGGCCGGCGCACATGAACTTGGAAGCCTTCGACGCGGCGATCGACGCCAACGACCCGACGATCGCACCGTCGATGCTCTACGCATACGCAGCGATCCTCGAGGGCGTGCCATTCGCCAACGGCGCACCGAACCTGACCGTCGACATCCCGGCGCTGCGCGAGTTGGCGAACGAACGCAAGATCCCGATCAGTGGCAAGGACTTCAAGACCGGCCAGACACTGATCAAGACGGTGATCGGGCCAATGCTGAAGGCCCGCATGCTCGGTCTCGCGGGCTGGTACTCGACCAACATCCTCGGCAATCGCGACGGTGAGGTGCTCGACGATCCCGACAACTTCAAGACCAAGGAGGAGAGCAAGCTCGGCGTGCTCGAGCACATCCTCGACCCCGAAGTCTTCCCCGAGCTCTATGGCAACGTGTACCACAAGGTGCGGATCAACTACTACCCGCCGCGCGGCGACAACAAGGAGGGGTGGGACAACATCGACATCTTCGGGTGGCTCGGCTATCCGATGCAGTTGAAGATCGACTTCTTGTGCCGCGACTCGATCCTGGCGGCGCCGCTGGCGCTCGACCTGGTGCTGTTCAGCGACCTGGCGCAGCGCGCCGGGCTGTTCGGCATCCAGGAGTGGCTGAGCTTCTACTACAAGGCGCCGATGGTTGCCCCCGGCCTGTACGCCGAACACGATCTGTTCATCCAGCTCACCAAGCTCAAGAACACGCTGCGCTGGGTGATGGGCGAAGAACAGATCACCCACCTCGGCCGTGAGTACTACGCGGACGACGACGACTGAGGCGCAGCCAACGTCAACGCGACGCGCGCCCCGCCCAGTGGGCTCGAGTCGATGACCACTGAGCCACCATGGGCGATCGCCACCTGTTGGGCGATCGCCAGACCGAGGCCCGACCCGTTGCCACCGCCGCGCTCGAACCGCTGGATCACACGTTGCCGATCAGCATGCGGCACGCCTGGCCCATTGTCATCGACCGTCACGGTGGCGCCAGAGACCGACACCACGACGCGTTGCCGCGAGCCGTCGACCGGAACGCCGTGGATGAGTGCGTTGCGAACGAGGTTGGCGATGGCCAACCTGACGCCGTCACGCCAGGCGACCATGGTGGTCGGCGGTGTCGCGTCGATCTCGACCGTCGCGTCCGGCGCCCGACGCCGCTCATCAGCCACAGCCGCGTCGGCCACGTCGGCGAGGTCGATCTCGTCGAACCACGATTGATCGGCGAACTCGGCATCAGCCAGGGCGCGCACGGCCGACAACGACGCAGCCATCCGCTGCAGCTGTTCGTTTGCCAGACCCAGCACCTCGGTGCGATCCGGCTCGGTGATCCGGTCGCTGCGGGCAATGTCCAGGTTGATCAGCGCGCTCTGCAGCGGTGTGCGCAACTCGTGGGTCGCCGACGACGCGAAGGCACGGGCTGCATCGAGGGCCGCACCTCGGCGTTGCGTCTCATCGGCCAGGCGCTGGAGGTTCTCGTTCAGTGTGGCGGCAACGTCGTCGACCTCATTCGACCCGTAAGCCGTGCCGACGCGCCAGGTGCTCGGCTCGGCGTCTTCGATCCGTCCGGTGTCGCGCCGCAACGCGGTCAATGGTCGGGTGGCGACCTTGCCGAGCAGGTAGCCGACGAGGCCGGCGGCCAACGAGGTCAGGCCCATCACGAAGATGACACGGCGACGCAGCTGCACGGCGCGGGCGTCGACATCGCCGAGCGGTGCGACGAGTTGCACCAACGCCTGGTCGCCGGGATTGGGTACGTCTGACACCTCGACGGTGTACATCCGCCAACGGTCACCGCTGGCTCGTGCAGTCGAGAAGCCCGGCACGATCCTGCTGGGAAGCGGGTCGGCAGGCAACAACCCGAGCGAAATGGTCTCGCCGCCGCGCACGACCCGAGCCCCCTCCAGCGTCGTGCGCAACTCGGACTGCGCCAGACGCTCGGCGACCGCGGCAAGGATGGGCGCTGTCTTTGCCCGCTCTTCGAGCTGCGAGTCGACGCGCTCCTGCAGCACCGTGGCGAAGTAGCCGCGGAACAAGGCCCCGACAGCCAACAGCGTGATCGACGCAGCGACGAACGAGGCCAACCCGGTGCGGGTCGCCAGGCGCACTTACTCGACCCTCAACACGAAGCCGACGCCGCGCACCGTCTCGATCAGCCGGGGAGCCCCGGCGGATTCCAACTTGCGCCGCACGTACCCGACGAACACGTCGACGACATTGGTGTCGACGTCGAAGTCGTATCCCCACACCAGCTCCAGCAGCCGGATACGTGACAGCACGATCCCGGGGTTGGCGGCGAACACGGCGACGAGATCGAACTCGCGCCTCGACAGCTCGAGGCGGATCTCGCCGATGGTTGCCACCCGCCGGTCGAGATCGATCCACAGCGGTCCGGCGGAGAGGGCGGACGTGGGCCCAGCATGAGCGCGAGACCGACGCAGCAGAGCGTGGACGCGAGCCGCCAGTTCATCGAGCGAGAACGGCTTGACCACGTAGTCGTCGGCTCCCGCCTGCAACCCAGCGACACGATCGCCGACCTGATCGCGTGCCGAGAGGATGAGGATCGGCGTGTCGACATCGAGCCCACGAAGCCGCTTGCACAACTCGATGCCCGACATTCCGGGCAGGCCGATGTCGACGATCATCACGTCGGGGCGACGGCGGGCAACCACCGCCATCGCTGACTCCGCATCCGGCACCGACGAGACGTCGAAACCATGCACTCCGAGCCCACGATCGACAGCCGTTCGCACGGCGTCGTCGTCTTCGACCACGAGCACGCGTCCGCCGTCAGCTGAGTTCATCGGCACGCAGTCGTCGGCACCTACCCATTGTGGTCGGTGCGACTCAGTCCTGGCTGAGATCCGCGTCGACACCGGCCAGCAGCTGGTCGATCTCGTCGAGTTGCTTCTCGAGGTCGGCGACCTCCGCATGGGTCACGGTCACGCCGCCAGTCGTGGTGGTGACTTCGGTCGCCGGAGGCGTTGGCGCCGTGGTCGTCTCGGGTGCCGCGGTCGCCGTCGTGGTCGGCGTTGCGGTGGTTGCCGGCTGCGTGACCGCCGGAGTGGACGGAATTGTGGTGCCGCCGGCATCCGACGATCCGCAGGACGCCAAACCGACGGCGACCGCCAGCGTCGCGATCATCATCGCAGTGGAACGAAGGTGGTCACGACGACCCATCAGACATCGACTCCGTGAGCGCGGCACAGGTCGGCCAGCTTGGTCAGTCGCGTCTGACGCTGCGTCAGCACCTGCAGGGTCTGGGTGCGAACAGCCAGACGATTCGTCAGCACAGTGGCCAGCTGGGTGCGACCCTTGGCGGTGGCATCGTCGATCCGAGCCTGCAGCCACAGCAGCGAGCCCTTGGTGGATGCGTCGCCGCTGAGGCGGGCGATGAGTTTGTCGGTGCGGGTCTCCAGGTTCGGGATGCGCAGGCATGCCCGTTGGAGCCGGGCAGGAAGCTCGCCCGAATTGCTGGCCGCAGAGGCGGCGCTCGGCACGACCAGCGCGGCGCCGGCCGAGAGCACGACGGCACCGAGCATGATGATGGACTTGACGGAACGACGGGGGGTCGTCATAGCTGTCTCCTTGGTGTCACGCCGGTGACGTGTTCACCGGACATGCACCACAATGAATCGGTACTCTGAGACAACTCTGTGAGGCGTATGTGACAGACGTCACATAGGCACCGCTGTTGTGAATCGTCCGTGACGATTCAGCGCTGCCGGCCAGAGGATCTGGGCGCCAGTGAATTCTCACCGCACGCATGTTTGCCAGCGCCTGGCGCCCAGATCGGGTAGCGCACGAGGGCTCGTATCGTCACGGACGACTCGCAAGGGGGCCCGCGCCGGTGCTTCACCCCCAACCGGCGAGGGACCGACGCCAAATCAGGGGGACGGGGTGCGGCCGGCGAGGATCTCGGCGAGCATCGGCGCATCGATGTTGCCGCCGCTGACGATCACGCCGATGCGTCGACCGTCGACACGACCCGGTTCCGCGGCCCGGTCGGCCAGCAGGCCCGCCAGTGCAGCAGCGCCGGCCGGCTCGACGAGGTGATGCGTGCAGCGCATCACCAGTCGCACCGCGTCGGCGCATGCGTCTTCGGTGATCTGCACGATCCGCGCCGCGCCACCGAGGATGATCTCGATCGCTTTCGGATCGGGAACACGCGTGGCAACACCATCGATGAACGTTGCCGACGTCTCGGTGCTGACTGCCCGACCGGCGGTAAACGACAGAGCCGTGGCGGGCGCCAACTCCGACACCACGCCGATGACCTCGGTACGGAGACCGAGCAGATCGCGCATCGTGATGACGCCACAGATCCCCGAGCCCATGCCGACAGGCACATACACGGCGTCGAGTTCGCCCGCACTGGTGAACAGCTCGTGCGCGTACGTGGCCACACCGCGGCACAGATCACGATGGAATGCGGGGACCGCTTCGAGACCACGCTGGTCGGCGAGCCGCACGGAATGCTCGCGCGACGCCTGGAAGTCGTCGCCGTGCTCGATCAGTTCGGCGCCGAAGCCGCGCATCGCCGCGTTCTTGTCGGGACTGTTGCCGCGTGGCACCACGATCGTGACGGCCACACCGGCGGCCCGACCGGCGAAGGCCAGGCTCTGGCCGTGGTTCCCTCGGGTGGCGCTGACGATGCCGCTCACCGTCGGCCGTTCGCGAACCAGACGGTCGATGTAGACCAGCCCGCCACGCACCTTGAAGGCGCCCGTCGGCGTGCAGTTCTCGTGCTTGATCCACACCTCTGCGCCGATCTGGGCATCGAGCAACGGCCACCGGAACTGCGGAGTCGGCAACATGTGCCGGCCAACCACGGTCTTTGCCTCGGCGAACTCGTCGCCGCTGAAGAACGTCATGCCCAAACCATCATGCCCAGATCACCGAGCCGACCTGCACGTCGTGCTGCGTCACCTGCATCACGTCGACCAATTGCTCGGCGAAGCACACGCCGACCGACGGCGCAGACACCGTGGGCAGGAAGCGGTCGTAGTAACCCTGCCCGTACCCGAGGCGATCACCGGCAGTCGTGAACGCCAGGCCCGGCACGATGATGAAGTCGATCTCGCCGACATCGATCGCCGGTCCGGTCGGTTCGCTGACACCGAACTTGCTGGTCGTCATCGGCGAGTCACCGTCGGCCGGCACGATGCCCGTCGCCTCGACCCTGGGCAACAGCAGTCGCTTGCCTTCGACCATCAATCGGGCGAAGAGCGGATCAGTGTCGGGCTCGCCACTGAATCCGACGAAGGCCATCACGGTGGTCGCCCGGAGATAGTGCTCGAGCTCGGCGACCTTGGCCCACAACTGAACGCTGCGCATCAGGTGGTCATCGACCATGTCGCGCACCATTCGCATGTTCTTGCGCAGCGCCACCTTGTCGATCACGCGACCAGCCTGCCACGGCTGTCAACGCACGCAGGCCTGACAGTACAGTCCAGCGTGATGTCGATCGATCCCTTGAAATATCGCCTCGTGCTCGGCCACTTCCCCACCGGCGTCACCGTGGTCACGGCGATGGTCGACGGCGAGCCCGTCGGGTTCACCATCGGATCGTTCACGTCCGTGTCACTCGAGCCGCCGCTGGTCGGGTTCTTGCCGATGACGACATCCGAGCGCTGGTTGCGGATGGCATCGGCAGGCAGCTTCTGCGTCAATGTGCTCGGCATCAACCACGGTGATCTGTGCTGGCGGTTCGCCAAGAGCAGCATCGAGCAGCCCTTCGAAGGCGTCACCTGGGCGCCGGCACCGATCACCGGTTCGCCGATCCTCGAGGGCGCCATTGCCTGGATGGATTGCAAGACCGTCGAGGTCGTCGAGGCCGGCGACCACTACTTCGTGATGGGTCTGATCGAAGACATGGACCACGCCGATCCCGACAGCCAACCGGCGCCACTGCTGTTCTTTCGCGGACAGCTCGGAGGCTTCGTGGGTCAGACGTGAGTCGCCGCATGGTCATCGCCGCGCTCGCCGACGTGGCCGCCATCATCGTGTTCGTCGCCATCGGTCGGCGCAATCATCATGAGGGCGACGCCGTCGATGGCATCCTCACTGTCGCTGCACCATTCCTGATCGCCCTCGCCGTCGGATGGATCGTCGCTAGGGCGTGGGCCCGGCCGATGCAGGTCGAATCGGCGTTCATCATCTGGCCGGTGACGGTCGCGGTCGGCATGGTGCTGCGCAATCTCGTGTTCGATCGCGGCACTGCGTTGCCGTTCATCATCGTCGCCACGCTCGTCACCGGTGTGTTCCTCGTCGGTTGGCGAATGGTTGCTGCCCGTGCCATGCGTCCAGGTCGCTAAGGCCTTCCGCCGGCACGTCGACTGCCCCGATCTGGTGGTCGCCGGGTCGACGGTTCACGACGCGATCGAGCGTTGCTTCGAGACGTACCCGGCCGTGCGCAGCTACGTACTCGACGAACACGGAGCCGTGCGCACACATGTGGCGATCTTCGTCGGAGGTTGATCATGACCACCCCGCCCCCTACGTGCCCGACGGCCGCGCCGAGGATCCCCGGATCCAGGATCCGCACCGCATCGTCCGGTGCGCGGTCGTCAACCGCACCCACGATGGCGGGCGCTCGTTCGAGACGCTGACTGCAGGGCTACCGCAGCAGCACGCTTATCACCTCACCTATGGCCTTGACGTGGACTCGACCGGCGAGCGGCTGGTGATGGGTTCGACCACCGGTTCGTTGTGGCACAGCAACGACGGTGGCGGATCGTTCCAACACGTCACCGACTCGTTGCCGCCGGTGTTGTCCGCGCAACACGTCTAGTCAGGCCGGCTCACTCAGCAGTTCGGCGCCGTGCTTGCGCAGCTCCGCCAGCGTGGTCACACCGCTGAGCTGCATGACCGACCGCAGCTGATCTTTCAGCAAGCCGATGACGTGCTCCACCCCACGTTGCCCGGCGGCGGCCACCGCGTAGACGTACGGTCGACCGATGAACGCCATGTCGGCGCCGAGCGCCAGCGAGACTGCGATGTCGGCCCCGTGGCGTATCCCACTGTCGATCACGATCGGCACGTCGGGGCCGACAGCGGTGCGCAGCGGCCCCAACAGATCGATGGGCGGCGTGCAGCGATCGAGCTGGCGGCCACCATGGTTGGAGAGGTGGAAGCCGGTGATCCCGATGTCGAGCGCGCGGCGGGCGTCAGCCGGCCCGAGGGGCCCCTTGAGCAGCAGCGGACCCGCCCACCGACTGCGGATCGATTCGACATCGGACCAGTTCAGTGACTGATCGAACAGCGATCCGATGCGCGTCGTGGCCGCGGCCTTTACCTCTGCCGGCGACAGCGCGGTGAAGTTGGCGAAGCCGATGGCAGGGCTCTGCAACATTCGGATCCAGTAGCCGGGATGGCTGCCGATGTCGATGATCGTGCGCGGGCTGAGCTGTGGCGGAATGGTCAGGCCGTTGCGCAGGTCGCGCGTCCGGCGCCCGGTGACGACGGTGTCGATGGTGATCTCCAAAGCCGTGTAGCCGGCGGCCGCCGCACGGTCGATCAGCGGGTCGCTGAGCCGTCGATCTTGGGTCACGTACAGCTGGAACCACAGATTCGTGTGCCCGGTTGCGGCCACATCTTCGATGGTGGTCGTGCCCATCGTCGACAGCGTGTAGGGGATGCCTTTGGTCTTTGCGGCGGTGCACGACGACACCTCGCCGGTGGGGTGCATCATGCGTGTGTACCCGGTGGGCGCAAGGCCGATCGGGACGCGATACTCGTGCCCGAAGAGCTCGCCGCTGAGGTCGGTGTGGGAGACGTCGCGAAGGAGTTGCGGGTTGAGCTTGCGCCGTTGGAACGCCTCGCGGTTGGCACGCAGAGCGATCTCCTCCTCGGCACCACCATCGACGTAGTCGAAGACGGCCCGGGGAAGCTTGCGCTTGGCGATCGCGCGGACGTCGTCGGGCATGGGGAGCCGGTTGAGTAGCCGCGTGAGCGGATCACGCTCGAGTCGGCGGAGTTGGATGAGATCGCGTACCTCGTCGAGGTTCATGGCTGGCTGTCTCCCCGGGTCACTTACAAGGTGTTGGTGATTGCGCCGGTCTCGGCGCCCTGAACCAGCTTGGCGTACTTGCCCAGCACCCCGCTGGTGTAGCGAGGCGGGTTCGGCGACCACGAGGCCCGGCGCTTGGCCAGCTCGCCGTCGTCGACCAGCAGATCCAGCGTCAACCCGTGCACGTCGATGAGGATCTGGTCACCGTCGCGCACGAAGGCGATCGGGCCACCGTCGACGGCCTCTGGCGCGACGTGACCGATGCAGAAGCCCCACGTTCCACCGCTGAAACGACCGTCGGTGATCAGCGCGCAGTCGGCACCACGGCCGGCGCCCTTCAGCGCACCGGTGATGGCCAGCATCTCGCGCATGCCCGGCCCACCCTTCGGGCCTTCGTAGCGGATGACCAACACGGTGCCCGGCACGACCGAACCGGCCAGGATCGCGTCCATCGCGCCGTCCTCGCCATCGAACACGCGGGCGGTGCCCTCGAACTTCATCTGCTCCTTGCTCAGCCCGGCAACCTTCACCACCGCGCCCTTCGGCGCCAGCGAACCCGTCAACACGTTGATGCCGCCCTCGCTGTGCAGCGGTTGGTCGAGCGGGTGCACGACGACCCCATCGGGACGAGGAGGACCGAGCTCGGCAAGGTTCTCGGCCATGGTCTTGCCGGTGACGGTCATGACATCGCCATGCAGCAGACCAGCGTCGAGGAGGTGCTTCATCACCACTGGCACCCCGCCGACGCGATCGAGGTCGCTCATGTGGAACTTGCCACCCGGCTTCATGTCGGCGATGTGTGGAACTTTGGCAGCGATCCGGTTGAAGTCGTCGAGGTGCAGATCCACACCGGCTTCGTTGGCGATGGCCAGCAGGTGCAGCACAGCGTTGGTCGAGCCGCCCAACGCCGAGGTGATGGCGATGGCGTTCTCGAAGGCGTGCTTGGTCATGATCATCCGCGGGGTGATCCCCAGCCGCAACATGTTGACCACGGCCTCTCCGGCACGACGGGCGTCGACTTCGCGGCGGGCATCGACTGCCGGCGGCGACGCGGATCCTGGCAACGACATGCCGATGGCCTCGGCGATGGAGCTCATCGTGTTGGCAGTGAACATCCCGCCGCACGCACCCTCGCCGGGGCACGCCTTGCGCTCGATCTGACCCAGTTCTTCTTCGGTGATCTTGCCGAGCGCGCAGGCGCCGACGGCCTCGAAGACGCTGGTGATGTCGAGGGCCACGCCGTTGTGCTCGCCGGGCAGGATCGAGCCGTTGTACACGAACACGCTCGGCAGATCGAGCCGGGCAGCGGCCATCAGCATCGCCGGAATGCTCTTGTCGCAACCCGCCAACCCGACGAAGCCATCGAGTCGCTCGGCATGCATGACGCACTCGACCGAGTCGGTGATGACCTCGCGGCTGACCAGTGAGGCGCGCATGCCCTCGTGACCCATGCTGATGCCGTCGCTGACGGTGATGGTGCCGAACTCCATGGGGAACCCACCGGCGGCGCGGATGCCGGCCTTGGTTTTCTCGGCCAGCTTGCGCAACGTCATGTTGCACGGCGTGACCTCGTTCCAGGCGTTGGCGATGGCGATCTGCGGCTTCACCCAGTCGTCGTCGGTCATGCCGATCGCACGCAGCATGGAGCGCGCCGGTGCCTTGGTCATCCCGTCGGTCACGTCGCGGCTGCGGGGTTTGATGTCGATTGGAGTGCCTGTTTCGTTCACGGCCATGCGGGGAAGTTACCCGACCCTGACCGGCCAGACTTGATCCGATACGCGCATCCGGTTCATGTGGTGGTTGCGGCCTGTGGCGCGCTGGTGCGCAGCGTCTCGGTGTGTCCATCGACCCCCAGCACCTGGCCGGAGATGAACCTGGCGGCCGGTGACGACAAGAAGGCGACGGCTTCGGCGATGTCGGTGGTCGCGACGAACGAGCCCATCGACACCTGCTGCTCGTACGCCGACCTGACCGCGGACTCCGGCACCCCGATGGCGGCGGCCTCGCGCTCGATCACACCATCCATGCGCGGCCCGCCGACCGAACCCGGGCAGATCGCGTTGACACGGATGCCGGCGGACCCGAGCTCCATCGCCCACGTCTTGGTCAGCCCGACCACGGCCCACTTCGCAGCCGCGTACGGTGACCGCAGCGGGTACCCGAAGATTCCGGCGGTCGACGAGATGTTGACGATCGAGCCGGGCCGTTCACGCAGCAGCGGCACGGCCAGGCGCGTGCATCGGAACATCGAACCGAGGTTGACCTGCACGCAGTGATCGAACGCGGCCGGATCCATCTCGTCGACCGGTGCGGTCGGGCCGGCGATCCCCACGTTGTTGACCAACACATCGAGACCGCCGAGGCGGGCGCGAACGGCGGCGAACAGGTCGTCGACCGACGCCGTGTCGGCCACGTCGGCAACGAAATCGGGATCGGTCGACGGGTCCGCGTCGACCACCATGACGTCGGCGCCGCCGGTGGCCAACCTGGCTGCGATGGCGGCCCCGATACCGGCGCCGCCGCCGGTGACCAGCGCCCTCAGCCCTGCGAGCTCCTCCATCGTTCCTCCAATGTCGTTTCGGGTAGAGTTAGCTGACCGTTCGTTCAGACAAAGGTAGACGCCATGAACTGGGAAGTCTTCATCACCTGTGCAGTCACCGGCGCCGGCGACACCGTCGGGAGAAGCCCGCACGTGCCGGTGACGCCCGAGCAGATCGCACTCTCGGCGATCGACGCTGCCAAGGCCGGCGCGGCGGTCGTGCACATCCACGTTCGCGACCCGCAAACCGGCAAGGGCGCCCGCGCCACGAAGCTGTATGCCGAGGCGGTGGAACGGATCCGCGCCGCCGATGTCGACGTGGTGCTGAACCTCACCGCCGGCATGGGTGGCGACCTGGTGCTGGGTGGCGACGAGGACGTGCTGCCGATCAACCCCGACGGCACCGACATGGCCGGGGCGACCGAGCGACTCGACCACGTACGCACCTTGTTGCCCGAGATCTGCACGCTCGATTGCGGCACGATGAACTTCGCCTCCGGGGGCGACTACATCATGGTCAACACCCCCAGCGTGTTGCGCAGCATGGCCCGTCAGGTGCAAGCGCTCGGCGTGCGGCCCGAGCTCGAGGTGTTCGACACCGGTCAACTGGTGCAGGTCAAAGAGCTGATCCGCGACGGTCTGCTCGACGACCCGGTCATGATCCAACTCTGCATGGGCATCGCCTACGGCGCGCCCGACGACCCCAACACGTTCATGGCGTTGGTCAACAACCTGCCGCACGATTGCGTGTTCTCGGGCTTCTCGATCGGTCGCATGCAGATCCCGTTCGTGGCGATGGCGGCCCTCGCCGGTGGCAACGTGCGAGTCGGCCTGGAAGACAACCTCTACCTCGGGCCTGGCCACAAGGCCACCAATGCCGAGCTCGTCGCCCGCGCCAAGCAACTGCTGGAGAGCATGAACGTGCGGATTCTCGGCCCCCAGGAAGTGCGTGACAAGCTGAAGCTCGTCAAGCACACCTGATCGTTACAGGGGGTACGGCTATGGGTGAACCAGTAGTAGTTCAACACGGACTCGAGGGCGTGATCGCGTTCGAGACGCAGATCGCCGAGCCGGATCGCGAGGGTGGCGCGCTGCGCTACCGCGGCGTCGACATCGAGGAACTCGTTGGCCACTACGACTACGGGCACGTGTGGGGTCTCTTGGTCGACGGTTCGTTCGACCCCGGTCTGCCTCCCGCCGAGCCGTTCCCCATCCCGGTCCACTCCGGCGACATCCGCGTCGATGTGCAGAGCGCGCTGGCGATGCTGGCGCCGTTCTGGGGCCTCGGTCAGCTGCTCGACATCGACGACGACCAGGTCCGCGACGACCTGGCCCGGGCTTCGGTGATGGCGTTGTCGTTCGTGGCCCAGTCGGCCCGCGGCCTGGGCCTGGCGATGGTGCCCCAGAAGCACATCGACGGCGCGACGACGATCACCGAGCGGTTCATGCGCCGCTGGCGCGGCGACCCCGACCCCGATCACGTCACCGCAGTCGACGCCTACTGGGTGTCTGCCGCCGAGCACGGTATGAACGCATCGACGTTCACCGCTCGCGTGATCGCCTCGACCGGCGCGGACGTGGCCGCAGCGTTGTCCGGTGCGGTCGGCGCCCTCTCGGGCCCATTGCACGGTGGCGCCCCGTCGCGCGTGTTGCAGATGCTCGACGAGGTCGAGAAGGAAGGCGACGCCGCCCGCTGGGTCAAGCGGGCGATGGACAAGGGTGATCGACTGATGGGTTTCGGCCACCGTGTCTACCGCGCCGAAGACCCGCGTGCCCGCGTGTTGCGCCGCACCGCGAAGGAACTGAAGTCGCCGCGCGTCGAGGTCGCCGAGGCCCTCGAACATGCTGCGCTCGACGAGTTGAAGGCCCGCTATCCCGACCGCGTCCTGGCCACCAACGTCGAGTTCTGGTCAGCCGTCGTGCTCGATTTCGCCGAAGTACCCGCGCACATGTTCACGGCGATGTTCGCCTGCGCC
This sequence comes from Ilumatobacteraceae bacterium, assembly GCA_031427935.1. Classification (GTDB taxonomy): domain Bacteria; phylum Actinomycetota; class Acidimicrobiia; order Acidimicrobiales; family Ilumatobacteraceae; genus JAENVT01. The sequence goes on from JANPOJ010000358.1 coordinate 13,947, forward strand.
CGCACCGCCGGATGGAGCGCGCACATCCTCGAGCAAAAGCGCACGGGTCGGTTGATCCGGCCCTCGGCGATCTACACCGGCCCGGCCTCGCGGCCGCCCAGCGACGTGACCGGCGACCACGGGTGAACGTATGACGACTGGCCACATCGGCCTGCTCGGTGGTGGTGTCATCGGCGGCGGGTGGGCCGCACGATTCCTGTTGAACGGCCACGACGTGGTGATGTTCGACCCCGATCCCGACGCACCACGCAAGGTCGGCGAAGTGCTATCCAACGCCCGCCGCGCCAACGCCAAGTTGACCCGCGCCCAATGGCCGGCAGAGGGTTCGCTGCAGATCGTCACGACGGTCGAGGAGGCCGTCGAGGGTGCCCACTTCGTGCAGGAGAGCGCACCGGAACGGCTGGAGCTGAAGCAGCAACTGCTGGCCACGGCCAGCAGGGTCGCCGGGCCTGACGTGGTGTTCGGTTCGTCAACGTCGGGACTCTTGCCCACGGCGATGCAGCGCGACATGGAGCACCCCGAGCGCCTTGTCGTCGGACATCCGTTCAATCCTGTGTACCTCATGCCGTTGGTCGAGGTGTGTGGTGGGGCGGATACCACGCAGGTGACCAAGCAACGCGCCGCCGATCTGTACCGCAGCGTCGGCATGCATCCCCTGATCCTGTCGAAAGAGATCGACGGGTTCGTCGCCGACCGGTTGATGGAGGCCCTGTGGCGCGAGGCGCTGTGGCTGGTGAACGACGGTGTCGCCACCGCTGCCGAGATCGATGATGCGATGCGCTTCGGCCCCGGCCTGCGCTGGAGCTTCATGGGTACGTTCTTGATCTACCGAATCGCCGGAGGCGAGGCCGGAATGCGCCACTTCATGGCCCAGTTCGGGCCGGCGTTGCAATGGCCGTGGACCAAGTTGATGGATGTGCCTGAGCTGACCGACGAATTGCTCGACACGATCTGTTCACAGAGCGATGCGCAGGTCGACGCGCAGACACCGGGCATGTCGATCCGCGAGTTGGAGGCGCTGCGCGATGATTGCCTCGTCGAGGTCATGCACGGTCTGCGCAATCGTGGGTTCGCTGCGGGCAAGACGCTGGCCGACTTCGAGCAGATGCTGTTCGATCGCGGCAACCGTGTGGCACCCGACATCGACGTGTCACAGCCAATCCGCATGCACGAGCGCGATGTGCCGACCGACTGGGTCGACTACAACGGCCACACCAACGACAGCCGATACATGCAGATCACCAGTGAGGCCGGCGACAAGTTCATGCGCCTGATCGGCGTCGACGAGCCCTACCTGCAATCCGGCCGCTCGTATTACACGGTCGAGAGCCACCTCAACTTCATCGCCCAGAGCCATGCTGGTGATCACCTCTACGTCACGGTGCAACTGCTGTCGCACGACGCCAAACGGCTGCACATCTTCACCGTCGTGCACCGCGGCGACGACGACACGGTGGTGGCCACGGCCGAGCACATGATGTTGCACGTCGACGCGCAGGCCGGCAAGTCGTCTCCTGCCTCGCTCGAGATCCAGACCGTGCTCGCGGACATCGCCACGCACCACGACGCGCTGCCGCGCCCCACCAACGCCGGGCGATCGATCGGGCAACCGCGAACCTGATCCCCGAAGCGGCTCACCGCGATCGTGCAAGTGGGCGGGCGTCGAAGTCGGGGCCCAGCAACCTCGCCGCCTCGGCGAGCCACACCCGCTCCACTCGCACCACGGTGACACCCTTGGCCTTCATCGCCAGCAACGGCGCCATTCCGTCGAGCAGCGCGGCCAGCACGAACATGGTCTCATCGGCGTCGCTCGGCACGAACTCGCCCCGCTGTTGCCCGTCGCGGATCACCTTGCGCAGCATCGCCCGCCATCGCCGATCCATGCGGTCGCGCTCCGCGGCCGCCGACGGATCGCGCAACGCCAAGACGCACAGCTCCATCCACAAACCCCAGTCGTAGTGACGGAGCATCGCCTCGATCAGGATGCGGAGCCGTTGCGACGCCGTCGAAGCCCGCTCGATGCGAACGGTGTATCGATCGTGGAACTCCGATTCGCGTTGGGCCAGCGCCTCCGCCAACAAGCCCTGCTTGCCGTCGAACCAGTAGAGGATTGCCGCCGGGCTGGTGCCAGCGACTTTGGCGATGTCGACGACTCGAGCATTGGCGTAGCCACGCTCTGATAGCACCGACGCGGCAGCGCTGAGGATCTGCGCCTTGCGCACATGGTCGAGTCGAGGTCTGGGCATGTGAATCCTGAGTGTATATTCAGCTTATGGCTGTGGAGAGCGCCCACGTTGACCACGAGGGTCGTCTGTTGCAGGCTCCGTCACGGTGGCAACACGGCGACGTCGTGCCCGCGCCGCTCGACTTCTACCGCGGCCACGTGCTGCCGGCGTGGGTCGACTACAACCACCACATGACCGAGGCCGCCTACCTGACGGCCGTCGGTTGGGCCAGTGACGCGCTGTTCTCCTACATCGGCGACGACGACCAGTACCGCGCCGCAGGACACAGCTTCTACACCACCGAAACGCACATCGCATACCTGCGCGAAGCCGCCGAGGGTACAACTCTGCGCATCACCACCCGCGTGCTCGGCGTCGATCGCAAGCGCCTGCACATCTACCACGAGATGTTTCGCGGCGGCGACCAGAGGCTGCTGGCGACCACCGAGCAGATGCTCGTGCATGTCGACATGAACGCCGCACGCGGGGTCGCAATCCTCCCCGAGGTGCGCATCGCGCTCGACGCGATCGCTGTCGCCCATTCGACGCTTGAACCGGCTGCGCGTGCCGGTCACTTCTCACTGCCATCGCCATCGCCAGATGGCCGATCGAACCCGGAGTAGCACCTTGGATTTTGAACTCTCCGACGAGCACCAGATGATCGTCGACACCGTTCGCAGCTTCACTGAACGCGAACTGTTCCCGCACGAAGCGCAGGTCGAGAAGCTGGGCGAGGTGCCGCCCGAACTGGTACAGCAGATCAAGCAACGCTCGATCGATGCCGGGTTGTATGCCGCCAACATGCCGGCGGAGCTCGGGGGTGGCGGCCTCGACAGCTTTGGCGTGACGCTGGTGGACCGAGAGTTCGGCGCAGCGTCGTATGCGCTGCACTACATCGTCGCTCGACCTAGCAACATCCTGCGGGCATGCACCGGCGATCAGATCGACGAGTACCTCATTCCCACCATCACCGGCCAGCGCGTCGACTGCATGGCGATGAGCGAGCCGGATGCCGGCAGTGATGTGCGCGGCATGAAGTGCAGCGCTGTGCGCGACGGTGACGACTACGTGATCAACGGCACCAAGCACTTCATCAGCCATGCCGACCTGGCCGACTACGTGATCCTGTTTGCGGCCAGTGGTGAAGAGCAGACAAGTCGCGGACCGAAGAAGTTGATCACCGGGTTCCTCGTCGACTTCGACACACCCGGGTGCGATGTGGTCGACGGCTACCGCTGCGTGTCGAACCGCGGGTACCACAACCTGATCATCAACTTCGACGACTGCCGCGTGCCCGTGTCGAAGGTCCTCGGCGAGGAGCATCGAGGGTTCGACGCGGCCAACGAGTGGCTCGGCTCGACCCGCTTGCAAGTCGCCGCGGTGTGCGTCGGCCGGGCCCGGCGCGCCTTGCGGATCGCCACCGAATGGGCCGCCACCCGCGTGCAGTTCGGCCAGCAGATCGGCAAGTTTCAGGGTGTCTCGTTCAAGCTCGCCGACATGCAGACGCGACTCGACGCAGCCGAACTGCTGACGCTGCGCGCTGCGTGGAAGGATGCTCAGGGAACCGCCACGGACTCCGACATGGCCATCGCCAAGCTGTTCTCCAGCGAGATGTGCCAGTTCGTGACCGACGAAGCCATCCAGATCCTCGGCGGAATGGGTCTGATGGACGAGCTCCCCCTGGAGCGGATGTGGCGAGACACGCGAGTCGACCGCATCTGGGACGGTACCTCGGAGATCCAACGGCACATCATCTCTCGCGCCATGCTGCGCCCGTTCGGGGCCTGAGCGTGACCGATCTGCGCCGACTCCTGGCGCCACGGTCGATCGCGATCGTTGGTGGCGCGCCCGCAGAGCGGGTGGTTCGCCAGTGCCTGAAGCTCGGCTTCGACGGCCCGATCTGGCCGGTGCACCCCAAGCGGGGCGACCTTGCCGGGGTGCCGTGCGTGCCAAGCATCGATGCACTCCCGGAGGTGCCCGACGCCGTCTTCCTCGGTGTCAACCGCCACGCCACGGTCGAAGCGATGGCCATGCTGCGATCAATCGGCGCCGGCGGCGCGGTCTGCTACGGCTCTGGATTCGCCGAGACCGGCGACGCCAACCTGCAGCGCGACCTGCTCGATGCCGCCGGTGACCTGCCATTCTTCGGGCCGAACTGCTACGGCTACGTCAACACGTTCGATCGTGTCGCCCTGTGGCC
>JANPOJ010000359.1:0-1582 GCA_031427935.1 Ilumatobacteraceae bacterium
GGCGACAAGGGCAACAGCCAGATCCTCGACCAGTTCGGTCGCAACCTCACTCAGCTCGCTCGCGAAAAGAAGCTCGACCCGGTTATCGGTCGGGCCCGCGAGCTTGAGCGCGTCATGCAGGTTCTTTCTCGCCGCACGAAGAACAACCCGGTGCTCATTGGTGAGCCGGGCGTTGGCAAGACCGCGATCGTCGAGGGCCTGGCCCAGAAGATCGTCAGCAACGACATCCCCGACACGTTGCGCAACAAGCAGTTGTACACCCTCGACCTCGGTGCGCTGGTTGCCGGCAGCCGGTACCGCGGCGATTTCGAAGAGCGTTTGAAGAAGGTGCTGAAAGAGATCAAGACCCGCGGCGACATCGTGCTGTTCATCGACGAGATCCACACGCTCGTCGGCGCCGGTGCAGCCGAGGGCGCCATCGACGCCGCGTCGATCCTCAAGCCCATGTTGGCCCGCGGCGAGCTGCAGACCATCGGCGCCACGACGCTCGACGAGTACCGCAAGCACCTGGAGAAGGACGCCGCCCTCGAGCGCCGCTTCCAGCCGGTGCGCGTCGAAGAGCCGACACTGGCCATGACGATCGAGATCTTGAAGGGTGTGCGCGAGAAGTACGAAGCCCACCACCGGGTCACCATCACCGACCAGGCCATCGTCGCCGCCGCAAACCTCTCGGATCGCTACATCAGCGACCGTCACCTGCCCGACAAGGCCATCGACCTCATCGACGAGGCCGGTGCTCGCCTGCGCATCAAGAGGATGGGCACGCCGCCCGATCTCAAGGAGGTCGAGCGCAAGCTCACCGAGGTGCAAGAGGCCAAGAAGCGTGCCGTCGAAGAGCAGCAGTTCGAAGAAGCCGGTCGCCTGCGCGATCAGGAGAAGTCACTGCTCGACGAGAAGTCGATCAAAGAGGCCGAGGTCAAGGCCAGCGGTGTCGACCTGTTCGACGAGGTCGACGAGGAAGCCATCGCCGAGGTGCTCAGCATCTGGACCGGCATCCCCGTCTACAAGCTCACCGAAGAAGAGACCGCCAAGCTCCTCAACATGGAAGCTGAGCTGCACAAGCGGATCATCGGCCAGGAGAACGCCATCAGGGCCGTCAGCCAGAGCGTGCGCCGCACCCGCGCCGGTCTCAAAGACCCGAAGCGCCCCAGCGGTTCGTTCATCTTCCTGGGGCCCACCGGCGTCGGCAAGACCGAGCTCGCCAAGACGCTCGCCGAGTTCCTGTTCGGCGACGAGAACTCGCTGATCGCTCTCGACATGAGCGAGTACATGGAGAAGCACACGGTCAGTCGCCTGGTCGGTGCGCCCCCCGGGTACGTCGGGTACGAAGAGGGCGGCCAGCTCACCGAGGCCGTGCGGCGCAAGCCGTTCAGTGTCGTGCTGTTCGACGAGATCGAAAAGGCACACCCCGATGTGTTCAACACGCTCCTGCAGATCTTGGAGGAAGGCCGTCTCACCGACAGCCAGGGACGCACGGTCGACTTCCGCAACACCGTTCTCATCATGACCAGCAACCTCGGCACCGCTGATCTGCGCAAGGCCAACGTCGGCTTCACCAAGGTCGACTCGGCAATGAGCTACG
>JANPOJ010000360.1:0-10317 GCA_031427935.1 Ilumatobacteraceae bacterium
CGGTGCTGCTGTGGTTCTGGGCGCCCACTTGAACGACGTGCAACCATGAAGCCCTTCGGTCGAAGCGGCAAGTCAGCGATGGGCCGGGAAGGTGCAGTTCGTCGGCGTCGCCTGGAATGGCGACGATCAATCGTTCCAGGCGTTCGTCGACAAGTACAGCATGACCTTCCCCCAGATCAGCGATGATCCGGGCGACGTGTTCAGTCGGTTCGGTGTGCCCTCCCAGCCGGCAATGGCGATCATCGACGCCACCGGCGCGGTGAAGGTCTCGTTGGGCGCGGTCGAGGAATCAACGCTCGATGCTGCGCTCACTGCGGCCGTCGCCGCCGGCTAGTGGCATGTCCGGCAACGTTCGCCCTGCGGCGCGTGCGCCGTTCTGCGTGTGCGCAATCCGCCCGGAGACCGGTCGGGCGCGATTCCGGTACTGCGCGTACTCACAGCGCACCCGACCAGGTTCAACGGGTTCGATTCCGGCACTGGGAGTACCGAAATCGCGCCCAACGAGCAGGCGACTCGGTCGGGTGACCGAACGGGAAGGGGCTCCTCATCTCACCTTGCTGCCAGACTCAGTTCGATGCGAGGAGGGCCTCGATCACGAGGGCGACGCCGTCGTCGTCGTTGGAATCAGTCACCTCGGTGGCGGCGGCGCGCACGCGAGGGGCGGCGTTGGCGACGGCGACCGAGTGACCGGCGAATTCGAACATCGCCAGGTCGTTGATCTCGTCGCCGAACACCAGCACGTCGGCGGCATCGACGGCCAGATGGGCGCACAGCCAACGCAGCCCGGCGCCCTTGTCGGCGCCGGCCGGACCGAGCTCGACGGCCTCGGTGCCCATGTGACTGACCACCAGATCGGTGCCGACGATGGGCGGGATGATGTCGAGCAGTTCGACCGCGGAGTGATGGTGATGGAAGGCCAACAGCTTGATGGCCTCGGTGGCCCCGTCGTGGCCGCTCAGCACGTCGTCGACGGTTTCGCGGCGATGGTGCACCGGCATGCGCTCGGCGAAGCCGACCTCTTCGGTGAACCCCCGGTCGGTGGCCAGGGCGAAGCCGAACAGCGGATCGTGGGCCCGCAACCGCCCAATTGCGGTGACTGCCAGGGCACTGGGGAAGCCGATGGTGAACAGCGGCTCGCCGTCGGGCAGCGAGCAGATCATCGATCCGTTGGCCATCACCCCATACCCCACCGCGGCGCCGACGGCCGACACCTCGCGGGCGGCGACCAGCGGCGGCCGGCCAGTGGCGAAGACCACGATCACTCCCGCAGCATGGGCTGCACGCAGGGCCTCGATCGTCCGCGACGACAACTCGCCACGGCTGTTCAACAAGGTACCGTCGAGGTCGGTGGCAATCAGACGAGGGAGCAAGGAACGATTCTGCAACCTGGAGGGCCAGGTTGACGCATCGGGCAATGTTGATAGACTCTGACTCAACATTTCTGTTGATAGGCAACTGAGAAGCATCAAGAGCAGGTCAGAGAGGCACCGCCGTGGCGTTCGATCCCAAGAAGTGGACCCTGAAGACGAACGAGGCGTTCGCTGCCGCCATCGACCAGGCCAAGGCGCTCAGCAACCCCGAACTGACCCCCGACCACCTGATGGCGGCGATGATGCGCCAAGACGACACCATCGTTCCCGCGGTGCTGGCCAAGTTGGGCCTGGCGCCGCTGATGGTGCGCAACAAGGCCGACGAATCCGTGCAACGGTTGCCGAAGGCCTATGGCGGCGCCGAGCCGCACGTCAACCGCGAGCTCAACAACATCGTGCAGAACGCCGAGCAGTTTCAGAAGGACCTGAAGGACGACTTCTTGTCGGTCGAGCACCTGCTGCTGGCGATGAACCAACGACTCGGCATCGGCAGCGAGGAGTTGCTCCAGGCACTGAAAGAGGTCCGCGGCAGCCACCGCGTCACCAGCCAGAACCCGGAGGAGAGCTTCGCGGCGCTCGAGAAGTATGGCCAGGACCTGACCCAACGAGCCCGCGACGGCAAGATCGACCCGGTCATCGGGCGCGACGACGAGATCCGTCGGGTGATCCAAGTCCTCAGCCGGCGCACCAAGAACAACCCAGTGCTGATCGGCGAGCCCGGCGTCGGCAAGACGGCCATCGTCGACGGCCTTGCCCAGCGCATCGCCGACGGTGATGTGCCCGAAGGATTGAAGAGCAAGCGGCTGATCTCGCTCGACATCGGCTCGATGCTGGCCGGCGCCAAGTACCGCGGCGAGTTCGAAGAGCGACTGAAGGCGGTGCTGAAGGAGATCATCGACGCGGCCGGCGAAGTGATCACGTTCGTCGACGAACTGCACACGATCGTCGGCGCCGGTGCCGCCGAGGGTGCCATGGATGCCGGCAACATGATCAAGCCGATGCTGGCCCGCGGCGAGTTGAAGATGATCGGCGCGACGACGCTCGACGAGTACCGCAAGCACATCGAGAAGGACCCCGCGCTCGAGCGCCGCTTCCAGCAGGTCTATGTCGGCGAGCCCAGTGTGGAAGACACGATTGGAATCCTGCGCGGCCTGAAGGAGCGCTACGAGGTGCACCACGGTGTGCGCATCCAGGACTCTGCGCTCGTCAGCGCGGCGGTGTTGTCGAACCGCTACCTCACCAATCGTTTCCTGCCCGACAAGGCCATCGACCTGATCGACGAGGCCGCCAGCAAGTTGCGCATCGAGATCGACTCGCTACCGACCGAGATCGACATCGTGCAGCGCCGCATCCTGCAACTCGAGATCGAGCAGGTCGCGCTGGCGAAAGAGACCGACGCCGCTTCGAAGGAACGGCTCGACGCGCTGGTCGACGAGCTCGCCACCCTCAATGCCCAGGTGCACGAGATGAAGCAGCACTGGGAAGGCGAGAAGCAGGCGATCGATGCCATCCGCTCGCTGAAGGAAGAGCTCGGCCAGCTCGGCCAGCAGCTCGAGCGCGAGACCGACCTCGCTGTCGCTGCCGAGATCCGCTACGGGCGCATGCCCGAGCTCGAGCGACGCATCACCGACGCGACTGCGCACCTCGACGACCTGCAGACGGGCAACCGAATGCTGAAAGAAGAGGTCGACGCCGAAGACATTGCCGAAGTTGTCAGCAAGTGGACAGGCGTGCCCGTCAGCAGGTTGATGGAAGCCGAGATGAGCAAGCTGGTGAAGCTGGAAGAGCTACTGCACCAGCGAGTGATCGGCCAGGACGACGCAGTCACTGCTGTTGCAAATGCAATCAGGCGCTCGCGTGCCGGGCTCAGCGATCCGAATCGACCGATCGGCTCGTTCATGTTCCTCGGCCCCACCGGTGTCGGCAAGACCGAGTTGGCCCGAGCCGTGGCCGAGTACCTGTTCGACGACGATCACGCCATGGTGCGCATCGACATGGGCGAGTACATGGAGAAGTTCTCGGTCAGCCGGCTGATCGGCGCACCTCCCGGCTACGTCGGTTACGACGAAGGCGGCCAACTCACCGAGGCGGTGCGCCGCCGCCCGTACAGCGTGGTGTTGCTCGACGAGATCGAGAAGGCCCACCCCGACGTGTTCAACGTGTTGCTGCAGGTGCTCGACGACGGCCGCCTCACCGATGGCCAGGGTCGCACGGTCAACTTCACCAACGTCGTGCTGGTGATGACCAGCAACCTGCCGGGTGATCCTTCGTCGTTCTTCAAGCCCGAGTTCATCAACCGCGTCGACGACATCATCCGCTTCCGCTCGTTGACCGAAGATGACCTGACACATATCGTCACGATCCAATTGGCGCACCTGCGCAAGCGGATGGCCGAGCGCCGGCTGATCCTCAACGTCACCGATGCAGCGATGGCGCAACTGGCCCACGACGGCTACGACCCGTCGTTCGGCGCCCGACCGCTGAAGCGAGTGATCCAGCGCGAGATCAGTGATCCCGCGGCGCTGCTGATACTCGAAGGCAAAGCGGTCGAGGGCGACACGGTCACCGTCGATTCCGTCGACGGCCACATCACTATCAGCGCCTAGAAGTTCACCTCCGGGTCCACCCGTCGTCGGGCTACGTTCACCTCCGCGACACCCAGAGCGCGCATGCTGCATCCATGAGTCGTCGTCGACGTTGGTTGCAGTGGTACCTGGACCTGTTCGTGATGGAGGTTCGGCGTGCGGACGGATCGACATTCATCATGTCGATCGATACGACCGGCTTCGGCGAGTGCTGGCTACCCCTCGAGATCACCGACCTCGAGGGGAGTGACGTCTCTCTCGTCATCTGATCTGGGCGCCACGCTCTGCCACGACCTGGCTTGGGCTCAGAGCCCGGGCGTGGCGCCCAGATCGGTTGGGGAGTGCGGCGTGGGGGCGAGGATCGGCTAGAGAGGGGCGATGATCACCCCCGACGGGCGACGCCTGATCGCCACGCGTGGCCTGCGCGGCTATGCCGACGGGCTGGTCGCTGCATCGCTGGCGGGGTACCTCGGCGATCAACTCGGCTACAGCGCGACCCGCATCGGCGTGATCGTGACAGGCATGTTGCTCGGCTCGGCGGTGCTGACCATGTTCACCGGCACATGGGGATGGCGGTTCCAGCGCCGGCTGCTGCTGCGGGCGGGCGCGCTGTTGATGGTGACGACCGGCCTGGTCTTCGCCACGTCGACGACGTTCTTCGTGCTGCTGGCCTTCGGTGTGATCGGCACGATGAACCCGGGTGGCAGCGACGTCAGCGTGGTGCAACCGATCGAGCAGTCGTTGTTGCCACTGACCACGACCGAGGAAGAACGCTCGCACGTCTTCGCTCGCTACACCTTCTTCGGGGGATCGCTCGCCGCGCTTGGGGCGTTGTCGGCGGGCCTGCCCGCTCGGCTGCATTGGCCGGCCGAGTCGGTCTTCGTCGTCTACGCGGCGGCGGGCGTGGCGATGCTCGGCGTGTACTGGACGATGTCACCACAGGTCGAGGCAGCAGCCCAGGTCATGACGCCGACCCCGCTCGGCCCGTCGAAGCGCGTCGTGTACCGGCTGGCCGCGCTGTTCAGCCTCGACTCGTTCGGCGGCGGCTTCGCCGTGCAGTCGTTGTTGGTGCTGTGGCTGCTCCGCCGCCATCACTTCTCGGTCGGCAAGGCCGGCGTGGTGCTGGGCGTGATGCAGATCCTCGCTGCCGCGTCCGGTTTCATCGCCGTCCGCATCGAACGCCGCCTCGGCCCGTTGCGGACGATGGCCTTCACCCATCTGCCCGGCCAGATCCTGCTGATCTCTGCCGCGCTGATGCCCACCGCACCGTTGGCGGTGGCCTGCCTGATCGGGCGCAGCCTGCTGTCGAGCATGGACGTGCCGGTGCGCAACGCCTATGTGATGTCGGTGGTCACCCCGGCCGAGCGGGCCGCCGCTGCCAGCGTGACCAATGTGCCGCGCAGCCTCGCCTCGGCGCTGCCGCCGATCGCGGCCGGGTGGATGCTCGATCACTCGAGGTTCGGCTGGCCGCTGATCATCGGAGGATCGATGAAGATCGTCTACGACCTCCTGCTGTTGCGGATGGCCAGAATCACGACGAGGGAGTCAGCGAGCGCGGACCGCATCGGCGAGCGGACCGGCTCGGTATCGCCTCCACGTGATCGCCTGCATGACGGCGAGGACGAGGGCAATTCCCCCGACGGCGGCTGAGCCGGCCAGCGCTGACCCGACGAGCAACCACGCCGCAATCACGGCAATCGCCACGAAGCGCTCCGGCGCCAGTCGGTGCACCACCCGCCACTGGATGTGCAGACACCCGCCGATCAGCAGCATCATCGACGCGATCAGCAACCGGCGATCGTTGATCGGCAACGACTCGGTCGGGTCGGCGACCATGTGCTTGACCACGACGGCGTAGGCGATGATGCCGATCACGATCGGGAAGTGGCCGAACGTGAAGAGGTCGCGGGCGGTGCGACCGCGCCCTGCGTTGCCGGCGTGCTCGAGCGTGTGCTCGGCAACGCTGGGGATGAAGGCGAAGTACACCCACCACAGCACGCACGCCACCGAGGCCGCGGCGACCAGACCGATCAGGATGCGAATCGATAGCCCGACTTCGGATGCGGTCGCGCCGATCGCCACGACGGCCTCGCCGAGGGAGATGATCACGAACAACGTGTGCCGTTCGGCGAAGTGCACCGGGTTGATCGACCACTCGCCCGAGGCACCGCGTATCGCACTGGCGACGTTGATCAGTGCCGCAACGATCCACCACGCCAGTCGGGCGTGACCGTTGGCGAACCCACCGGCCATGACACACAGCGGCGCGATCGACGCCACCGACGCGAAGTCGATGAAGGCCTGGCGGGTCGCGGTGTCACGCATCGCGTCGGTGCCCTGCATCCCCAGCACGAGCAGTTGCACGGCCATGTAGGCAATGCCGAACCATGGTCCAGAGTCGTGTGAGCCCGGATCGTCGAACAAGTGGGGTATCGAAACAGCCATCGTCAACGTCGCCGGGATCGTGCACAGCACCAGCACCCGCGTGGCGACGCGCTGCTGGAGATCGGCGGCCGAACCCGCCCAGGTGAACTGCGACCACTGCCACCACACCAGCCAGGTGATCAGTGACCCGCGCGCCGCGCCCCGCAACGTGAGGTCGTGACTGACGAGTGACGCGATCTGCGTGACCGCGAACACGAAGACCAGATCGACGAAGAGCTCGAGGTTGGTCGCGTGGCGTTCGGTGTCGTCGGTCATCTGCGGGCGACGTTATCGGTGAGCGCGCAACCAGATCAGCAACCCCGCAGCCCACAGTTGCTCGTACGGGATGTCGCGACCGGTCTCGTCGGAGAGGTCGAGACGCAATTCGCCGAACGCGGTGTCGAGATCGTCGGCGATGGTGGCCTGGACGAGACGCGGACCCGACGTTGCCTGATCGGCCAGCCGTCGCACGTCGGCCAGCCGTCGGGTGACTTCGTCGCGCTGCGTCAGGAGCAGTTCGACGGCCTCCGTTGCAACGTCGTCCCATGTGACGCGCCGGCCGCGGCGAGCCTGCTGCGACAACTTCAGCCGGCGCGCGTCCGCATGCAAGGAATGGGGCACGAGGTGGCCGCGCAGGCGCCCGCCGCTGGAGCCGCGACCGGGCCGATTGAGTCGCTCGCCACGGCCCTGTGAAGGGTGACCGGCCGATGCCCGGCGCGCCGGCGCACCCAACGGCTCACGTCGCCTCGGTTCGGGATCCTCGAGCACCCGCCCTCGCGCTTGGGCTCCGTCCAGACGATCGGCGAACCGCTTGGCAAGATCGGCGCTCTTCGAGGTCGCCACTACAACATCTCCGGTACGTGGAAGCGCCAGCCGCGCCGTTGGATCAGTTCATAGGCGACGTGCCGGTAGGCGGTCGCGGACCGAGCGGTGTAGTGGTACGCGCCCACCGGTAGCCCGACGAGATGTGCCTCGCCGAACTTGGCGTCTTCGGGGATCTTGTTGCGGAACAGTGGCACCGCGAATTGATCGGCGATGACGCGGATGTGCTCTTCGGCGACTCGTCGGTAGACGCTGTTTCCCCAGATGCGCATCTTGATGATGCCGTAGACCTCGAGGCGATCGTTGGTGGCGACGGCGGCGTCGATGGTGTTGAGGATCGTCGGCAACTCCGTCACGGGACCTGCCTCGGGCACCATCGGCACGATGACTCCCGATGAGCCGCTGAGCGCCGCGGCGACGACACTCGACTGGTGTCCGGGCGTGTCGACCAGCACGATGTCCCAACCGTCGCGAGTCATGTCGAGCATGTCGATCAATCGACTGCGCACCCATGGGTCGGTGAGCTGTCGACCGGCGTGGCCCATCGACACCTCGTCGGCGGGGAGCACGTCGAGATTGGGATGCACCTGACGGATCAGGGCGTCTTCGACGTTGGCATGACCGAGCAACACGGCACCCACATCGGCGACGTCGCCACCCTCGGCCGAGCGCCGTAGCGCGGCCTCGCCGAGGAACACCGACTGCCCGGTCTGCTGATCGAGGTCGACCACGAGGACGCGGGCCCCGCACGTCGACAGGGCGTAGGCGAGGTTGAAGGTCAGTGACGTCTTGCCTGCACCGCCCTTGGTGTGGGCCACCGTGATGACCTCACCCAACGGCGCGACAGGAACCGGACGGGGCAGCTCGCTCATCGAGCGCTCGTTGTCACACATTGCGTCCACAAACCCATGAGCAGGAGCGTAGCGCGTGAGTGCATATATGCATATATGCAAATCGAAATCCACCCTCCGAATTGTCAAGGTTCCGGCAAGTTTGCCGATGAAATCCCCGGTGGAAACGGAGATTCATGTCAGCGCGCAGTGCTTGGTCCGGCAGCAGGGCTCACGAGTGGATGGTCGCGCGCGGTGTGGCATCGATGTCGCCTGGAGTGAGTCCGGCTCACTATATTCAGTTGAGCGGGCGGGCCTGTTCACACATGTCTGACAACAGATCCTCCCTTCCTCACGCTCGCCGGTGGTCCGGTCTGCGACGCAGCGCCCTGGTGACGGCACTCATCGGTGCGTCCGTTCTGGTCGGCAGTGGCCTGTTCGTACCGACGGCCGCGGCCGCCGCATTGTGCGCCTCACCGCCACTGACCGGCGCCACGACGGCGACCGGTGTGATCAACACCTACTACCCCGGCCAGACCAACATCGTTGCCGGCACGGCGAGCACGACAGCGACGGTCGGGACGGGCCGCGGCTCGGTCGCGCCGATCGCGGTCGGCGACCTCGTGCTGGTGATCCAGATGCAAGGCACGCAGATCGACTCGACCAACACCAACACCTACGGCGATGGTGTCGCGTCGGCGACGGCGTCGGGCTACCTCACGAACGCCTCGTTCATCGCCGGCCAGTACGAGTACGCCACCGTCACGTCGGTCGCCGGCTCGGTCATCGGACTCAGCGGCGCGGGAACCAACGGCGGGCTCGTCAACGGCTACGCCAACGCGGCCGAGACGGCGACGCAGGGTCAGCAGCGCTACCAGATCGTGCGCGTGCCGCAGTACTCGTCGGCCAGCCTGAGCGCAGCGACGCCGCCGGCGGCTGTCGCGTGGGACGGCTCGAGCGGCGGCATCGTCGTGCTCGACGTCGCCAGCGACCTCAACCTCAACGGCGCGACGATCGACGTGACCGGTCAGGGCTTCCGCGCCGGTCTGCAACGCAGTCGCAGCGGCACCACTGGACTGGTCAACACGGACTACCGCACGGCCACTGCCAAGACCGCCAACGGTCAAAAGGGTGAAGGCATCGCCGGCACTACGAAGTGGACGACCGGCGCGGCCGACACGGTCGGCGACGGCTACCCGAATGGCGACTTCGCGCGCGGCGCACCCGGCAACGCCGGCGGCGGCGGCACCGATGGCGACCCG
This sequence comes from Ilumatobacteraceae bacterium, assembly GCA_031427935.1. Classification (GTDB taxonomy): domain Bacteria; phylum Actinomycetota; class Acidimicrobiia; order Acidimicrobiales; family Ilumatobacteraceae; genus JAENVT01. The sequence goes on from JANPOJ010000360.1 coordinate 9,294, forward strand.
ACGAGCAACGGTGAGAACTCCGGCGGTGGCGGTGGCGGCAACGGCGGCGCCGGCGGCGTCGGCGGCAACACATGGTCGTCGAACCTGGCGCGCGGCGGCTACGGCGGCGTGGTCGTACCCGGCACGGCGAGCCGAGTGTTCATGGGCGGTGGTGGCGGCGCGGGCAGCGACAACAACGCGGTCCTGTCGTCGACCGGCGGGCCTGGCGGCGGCATCGTGTTGGTGCGCGCCGGAAGCCTCTCGGGCTCGGGCACGATCAACGCCGATGGCTCGCCCGGCAACGTCAGCGGTCAGGACGGCAGCGGCGGCGGTGGCGCTGGCGGCTCGGTCGTCGTGTTGACGTCGCTGACCGGAGCCGCGAGCGGCATCAGTGGCCTCACTGTCCGCGCCCGCGGCGGCGCGGGTGGCAACGAGACCCACGCCGACCAGCACGGCCCCGGTGGCGGTGGCGGTGGCGGGCGCGTGATCACTTCTGCAGCAACTGCCGCGACCACAGTCACCGGCGGGATCAGCGGCATCCACGTCGCGACGAGTTCTGCATATGGCGCCACGGCCGGTGCTGCCGGCGCGTCGTCGGCGACCGCAGCGATCACCGATCCGACAGGAACCAACACCGGTTCGCAATGCATCGACGTGAGCGTGACGAAGTCGGTCGGCTCCAGCCCCGTGATCCCCGGCCAGACCGTGACCTACACCGTCGTCGCCACCAACAACGGTCCCTACCCGCGAACCGGTACGGCGCCGGTCGTCGTGACCGACACGTTGCCGGCCGCGCTCACGTTGGCGACGTGGACGTGTACCGCTTCGGCGGGCTCGAGCTGCACGGCCAGTGGTAGCGGGTCGTTGAGCACCACTGCCAACCTCGAGGTCGGCGATTCGGCCACCTACACCATCACTGCGACGCTGGCGTCGACCTTCACCGGCACGCTCTCCAACACCGCGACCGTAGCTGGGCCCGGCTCCATTCCCGAGCTCACCGCGGCGAACAACACCGCGACTTCAGCGACGCTTTCCGAACCCCGCG
>JANPOJ010000361.1:0-2202 GCA_031427935.1 Ilumatobacteraceae bacterium
TGTCGCCAGTGTGATGACATCACCGGCAGATGAGAAGATCCCGTGAGCTGACCGAGTCATCCGAGATATGTCGACCCGCCCAGAGAGATCGACTCGTACCTAAAGGCGCCGCCGAAGAGCGTCTCGATCCGTTGGACCCAACTGCCTACCATCATCGAACCACCCCAACCACCACATGCCGTAGCCAGCGACCGCTGCGCTGAGGAAGAGGTATGCCTCACTGTGCGAGCCGGGAAGAAGGGTGAGTTCAAGTTCGTTGACGATCACGACCGCCACCGCCGCGGCAAGGATCAATGTACCCACGACCTTGTGCCACGTAGGTCGGAACCTGGTGGACCGAAGGGGCGGGGTATAGGGAACGGGTGTGGGCGGCGCAGCCGTGGCGTGCACGTTCCGTCTGTAGGGTTCTGATGATCCTGCCAACGAGGCCCTCGGCGCTGCGGTCAATTCATTGCCGACGACGACCCGGTCATGCCGTGCGACGTCTTCATTGTCGGCACGGCGCTTTCTCAGTGTCATCGCGGGGTCCCTTTCGCGCCGAGCCCGGTGCAGCCGCCAGACTGAACTGCCCGACCGACGGTGACCAGATTCGCTGCAACTACACTATGTGGTAGCAATCTCGGCCACAAGGGTCAGATTGGCGGCCAGCCGGTCCTGGCGAGCCAGCCCTGTACATCGGTGAAGATCGTCGACCAGAGTCCGGACAGATATGCGGTTCCGACGACGATCATGGCGACGCCGCCCACGATCTGAAGCGTGCGAGCCCGTCGAGTGAGCCAGCGCCGAATCCGGTCGGATCGCTCGAACCAGATTGCCAGGGAGACGAAGGGAATGCCGAGGCCGGCCGAGTAGAGCAACAGCAACACCATGCCTTCGGTGACAGAGGAATCGGAGGCTGCCTTGGTGAGGATTGTCGCCAGGATCGGCCCGATGCAGGGCGTCCATCCGAGCGCGAAGATGGCCCCGAGAATGATGGAGCGGCGAGGGCCGCCAGCGATCTTGTGCAGTTGGACTGGTCGATGTTCTGCGGAGAGGCCTGGCAACCGAAGTATGCCGAGTGTGTGCAGGCCCAGGATGATGAGGAGCACGCCGGCGACCTTCAGGGCGGTATCCAGGCGCTCGAAGAGCAGAGCCCCGAGCGCTGACGCTGTGGCGCCGAGCAGGGTGAACACGATCGTGAATCCAGCGACGAAACCGAAGGCCCCGACGATCGACGGACGAAACCGTGCGTTCGCGTCGGCTCGCTCTGTTGAGGAGACTGCCGCGAGGTAGCCCGGGAGGACCGGCAGTACGCATGGGCTGCTCGCCGATACGACACCCGCCGCCACCGCAGCGAACGGGAGCAACGCGCCGTTCACTCGACCTCGACCGTCAGGGTCGTGTTCGGGCGGAGAAGGCGCGCGGCGGTGAGTGCTGCGACCGATGCGGCGAAGACCGCGATCGAGGTCTTGTGCTGGCGAGTCAAGCCGCTGCCGATGTGTGGCAGCCAGATAGAGGCGACAGACCGAATCGCGGCTACTGCGATGACTGCGAGGATGACGACGTACGGGCTCTGTAGTCCGCGGCGATGAAGGCGATCGAGTGCGAATGCGCTTGCAGCGGCAGCGGCAGCGACACCGAGTCCGACGGGGAACATTCGGGTCGCGAGGCCGTCGGGTCGGATGCCAATCGCGCTGATCGGGCCTGGGCAGCCGTCGCGCAACAAGCACGTGGCCTCGAAGCACGACCATGCGACCAGACCCGCCGGGGCGAGTGCTGCCAAGCGGAGCGGTACAGGCTGGCCCTCGCGGTGAGCGCGATATGCCAGCCAGGCAAGCCCTGCCACCGCGCCCGGCCAGAACTCGACTCCGCTTCGGATGATCAGCAGGTCGCTGAGATTCGTCAGCGAGCCGGCGTCATCGATCGCCAGAGAGGTGAGTCGACCGACCGCGAGGCCGATGGTGAGAGCGCCCAAGGCGGTGTCCAGGATGCCCGCCTCGACGGCTGCGGGAGGCCATGGACGGACAAACACGGCCGGAACCGTCAGCATGATGGCCATCGACACGAGGAGGCCGACGTCGATCATGCGCGAAGATCCTCGAGGACCGCGGCCAACCGCTGCTCGGTGAGTCCACCGACGATGGTCGTGCGCAACTTGCCGTCAGCGCCGAACACATATGTGGTCGGGAACCCTCGGAGTCCGAGGCGTGCTCGAATCTCGCC
>JANPOJ010000362.1:0-17147 GCA_031427935.1 Ilumatobacteraceae bacterium
GAGAAAGCTCTCAGGCATCAATGACAGCTGGGGACGAACCTGATTCTGCGATCCCCAGGAGTGAGTCATGCGACCAGACCTTGATGAGTTGATCGACGCCGGCGAGTTCACGCGGCGACACACGTCGGCGACCGACGACGAGCGCCGCCACATGCTGGCGGTGATCGGCGAGGACTCCGTCGAGTCGCTGTTGGCCCACACCGTGCCGTCGGCAATTCGCATGGCTGGTCACATGGCGCTCGACGGGCCACGGTCACCGGAATCGGTGCACCGCCAGTTGCGTGACCTTGCCGCGAAAAACCAGCCGCGGACGAGCCTGATCGGGATGGGGTACTACGGCACGATCACTCCCCCGGTGATCGTTCGCAACGTGCTCGAGAACCCGGCGTGGTACACCGCGTACACGCCGTACCAGCCCGAGATCAGCCAGGGTCGATTGGAGGCTCTGCTGAACTTCCAGACGATGGTCGCCGAACTGACCGGCTTCGACCTCGCCAACGCCTCGCTGCTCGACGAGGCCACGGCAGCGGCCGAGGCGATGACCATGGCCCGCCGGCTGTCGAAGTCGGACAGCGACCGCTTCTTCGTGCATCACGACACCCATCCGCAGACCATCGCCGTGCTGAAGACACGTGCCGAGCCGGTCGGCATCGACCTGATCGTTGGTGACGTCGCCGACCTTGCCGACGGGTGCTTCGGCGCGCTGTTCAGCTTGCCGACCTCGAGCGGCGCGGTCACTGATTGGACCGCGGCGATCGAGGCGGTGCACGAGATGCAGGGCTTGGCGATCATCGCCACCGATCTGCTGGCGTGCATGCTCACCATGCCTCCTGCCCAACTCGGCGCCGACATCGCCATCGGCTCTGCGCAGCGATTCGGCGTGTCGATGGGGTTCGGCGGTCCGCATGCGGCCTTCATCGCCGCGCACGAAGCCGCAGCCCGCGCCCTGCCCGGTCGTCTCGTCGGTGTCAGCACCGACACCGAAGGGCGTCCGGCAATGCGCCTTGCGCTGCAAACCCGCGAGCAACACATCCGCCGCGAGAAGGCAACGTCGAACATCTGCACCGCCCAGGTGCTGCTGGCCAACATCGCCGGGTTCTATGCAGCGTGGCATGGTCCGGTGGGCCTGCGCAGGATCGCCGAACGCATCCATCGCCTGACGTCGATGGCGGCGGTCGGGCTGCAGTCCGCGGGACTCGCCCTCGTCAACGACACGTGGTTCGACACGATCCAGGTCCGCTGCGAGGCACGCTTGGTGTTGGAACGCGCTGCGGCAGAGGGCGTCGATCTCCGCTTCGTGGACGAATCGACGATCGGCTTCAGTCTCGATGAGACGTCGACGCCGTCGACGCTCGAAACGCTGTTCGCCGCGTTCGGTGTCGTTGCGGAGACCACCGATACCACCACCGCTACATCCGATCTCGCGGGCATCCCGCATCGGCGTACCGACGAGTTCCTGACCCAGACCGTGTTCGCCCGCTATCACACCGAGCACGAGATGCTTCGCTACCTGCGCCGCTTGGCCGACAAGGACCTGGCGCTCGATCGCACGATGATCCCGCTCGGGTCGTGCACGATGAAGCTCAACGCGACGGTGGAGATGGAACCGCTGACATGGCCCGGGCTGGCCGACATGCATCCCTTCACGCCGGACGAGGCGACGATCGGGATCCGCGAGATGATCACCCAACTCGAGGCCATGCTGGTTGCCATCACCGGCTACGACGCTGTCAGCCTGCAACCCAATGCCGGCAGCCAGGGCGAATATGCGGGCCTGCTGGCAATTCGCGCGTACCACCGCAGTCGTGGCGAGTCGACCCGGAACGTGTGCCTGATCCCCTCGAGCGCGCACGGCACGAATGCGGCCAGCGCGGTGATGGCCGGGCTCAAGGTCGTCGTCGTGCGCTGCGACGAGCACGGCAACATCGATCTCGACGACCTCGAGGCCAAGGCCACCGACGCAGGTGCGGCGTTGGCCGCAGGGATGGTCACGTATCCGTCGACGCATGGCGTGTTCGAGGCGCACATCAGCGAACTGTGCGAGATCGTGCACGGGCACGGTGGCCAGGTGTACGTCGACGGAGCGAATCTGAACGCGATGGTCGGCTTGGCCCAGCCGGGCAAGTTCGGCGCCGATGTCAGCCATCTCAACCTCCACAAGACCTTCTGCATCCCGCACGGTGGAGGCGGGCCCGGGGTTGGTCCGGTCGCAGTGCGCGCCCACCTTGCGGCGTTCCTGCCGGCGCATCCATTGGCCACCAACGGGCACCCCGTCGGCGCGGTGGCTGCTGCACCGTTCGGCTCAGCCAGCATCTTGTCGATCTCGTGGGTGTACATCGCTTTGATGGGCGCCGCCGGCCTGACCGATGCCAGTGCGATGGCGGTGCTGAACGCCAACTACGTCGCGACCCGTCTCGACCCACACTTCCCGGTGCTGTACACCGGCGAACACGGCCGAGTCGGCCACGAGTGCATCATCGACCTGCGCCCGATCACGAAGGCCACCGGCGTGACCGTCGACGACGTGGCGAAGCGGCTGATCGACTACGGCCTGCACGCGCCGACGATGAGCTTCCCGGTCACCGGCACGTTCATGATCGAACCGACCGAGAGCGAGTCGCTGTACGAGCTCGATCGGTTCTGCGAGGCGATGATTGCGATCAAGGGCGAGATCGACGCGGTCGCGTCCGGTACGTGGCCCGTGGAGGACAGCCCGTTGCGCCACGCGCCGCACACCGCCGAAGACCTGATCGGCGAATGGAGTCGGCCATACGATCGCCAACTCGGTGCCTATCCTGTCGCCTCACTGCGATCGGCGAAGTACTTCCCGCCCGTCTCGCGCATCGATGCCGCATTCGGCGATCGCAACCTGGTGTGCAGTTGCGAGCCGCTGGAGGCGCTCGCCGCTCTGTCGGGCTGAGCCGACCGCGGCTACGGTGCGGCCATGGCCCAAAACACTCCCCCAGGTATCAGTGACCTCCTTGGTCTGTTCGGTGGGGTCAACCCCTTCGGCGCGATCACCAAGTCGATCGGCCAGTTCCAGCGTGGCGTGTCGGACTTTCTGTCGGCGGTCGAGAACTTCAACAAGACGATGGAGCAGTTGCACGGGATGGCCAACCGGGTCAACAGCTTGCTCGACACGGTCGAGGAGCCGATCCGGGCGTTCGTGCCGCAGGTGACCCGGACCATCAAGGCCGCGGACTCGATGGTCGAGCAGTTGACCGGGCCGATCGATCGCGTCGCGCCTGGGTTGTCGCGGCTGGCCGATGTGCTGTCGGCCCCAGCGCTGATGTCGATGCCGAACGACCTGAGCGAGTTCGTGGGCGTGCTGTCGGACCTCGCCCGTCGCCTGCAGCCCTTGGGCATGATGGCGGAATCGGCCGGCAGCATGTTCGGGCTGAGGCCACTGGCCGGTCTGCTCGGTGGGAGCACTCAGCCCCCGCCCGCACCGAAGCCGGCACTGATGGCAACGCCACCCGACGTTGTGCCGGTCAAGAAGGTCCCAGCCAAGAAGGTCCCAGCCAAGAAGGCCCCTGCCAAGAAGGCCCCTGCCAAGAAGGCCCCTGCCAAGAAGGCCCCTGCCAAGAAGGTTGCGGCCAAGAAAGCGCTCGCCAAGAAGCGTTGATCAGCGCTGGGCGAGGTGCTCGGCGCGACGCCGATAGAAGTCGTCGATCGGACCGAACTCCGGCTCGCTCGAGAAGTGAGCGCGCGTCGCCTCGACGATCTCGTCGTTCGGCTTGTCGAGGTCGAGCGGTTCGCCCTGGGGTTGGCGCACATGCCACGGCGTATCGATGAACACTTCGACACCGTTGAACTCGGGATCGCGGAAGTAGACCGACCAGGCGTTGCCGTGGGTCAGCGGCATGATCTGGGTCACCGTCGCGTCGGCCTGCAATGTCTTCTTGAGGGCCTTGAGATCGTCGAGGGTGCCGCCCGAACGAAACGCCACGTGGTGAACGCTGTTCGACGGGTCGGGCTGCTCGCGTCCGGTGATGAACGCCACCTGGTGATGGTCGTTCGCGTTCTGGGAGAGGAACACGATCTCATCCGCGCCGAGCGGCCCGCGATCGGTCACCTCGAAGCCGAGCGTGTTGGCGTAGAAGTCGATCATGGCGTCGACATCGTGCACGTAGATCACTGCGTGGGCGACCTCGAGGCGAAGTCCAGTTGCCATGGGCGAAGCGTAGTCACGCTTCCGCGACCGATCGTGAGCGGGACTCAGCGCTTGGCCACGAACGGCGTCGAAACGACGCGGCCCGGCAGGCCGGCGCCGCGGACATCGACCACGACCTCAGCGCCAACCTCGGTGCTCGGCGGCATGAACGCCAGCGCAATCCCGTGGCCCAGCACGGGTGAGAAGTTTCCGCTCGTCACGATGCCGACTGGTTGATCGTCGACGAACACGCAGCAGTCGGCGCGCGGCGGCCGGCGACCCTCGGTGATGATGCCAATCAGCAGCCGCGACACACCTGCTGCGCGTTCTGCATCGAGCGCCTCGCGGCCGCGGAACTCGTCCTTCGACCAGGCAACGACCCAGCCGAGCCCGGCCTGCAGCGAGGTGATGCCTGCGCCCAGCTCATGGCCGTGCAACGGCAGTGCCGCCTCCAGGCGCAAGGTGTCGCGGGCGCCGAGGCCCGCAGGCGTGATGCCTGCGTCGGTGATAGCCGTCCACAGGTCGGTGGCCGCCGCGCTCGGCACCGCGATCTCGACCCCCGCCTCGCCGGTGTAGCCGGTACCGGCCACGACACAGGGCGTGCCCTCCCACGCGAGTTGGCTGACCTTGAACCGCCCGACTGCTGCTGCCTCGGGGAACACTGCGGCCAGGCGCTCCTTGGCGCGTGGACCTTGCACGGCCAGAACGGCACGGTCGTGCGTGGTCTCGTGGCCGCCGATTGCCGCCCGCACACGATCGGTGTTCGATGCATTCGGCATGACGTCGAAGACTTCGTCGTCGACCCACCAGATGATGATGTCGTCGAGCACCGAGGCGTCGGTCTCGTCGAGGAGATGCGTGTACTGGGCGCGACCCGGCGCGATCTTGTACAGATCGTTGGTGAGGGCGAACTGCAATCGCTCGTCGGCGTCACTGCCCTCGACCCGCACGGTGCCGAGATGCGACACGTCGAACACGACCGAGTCGTTGCGGCACGCGAGATGCTCGTCGACCGTGCCGATCGGGTAGGACAACGGCATCTCCCACCCGCCGAACGGGACCATCTTGGCGTCGAGCCGACGATGCACTGCATCGAGCGGGCTGGTTTCGAATTCGCTCATCACATGGCGCGGCGAGCCGACGGCGCCGATGCGGTGCCGGCAAACTCGACGATCGTCGAGTCGAGATCCGACTTCACACCGCCGATCGCCAAGACGTTGAGCACGCCCTGGCCGCCACGACGCATGACGTCGATCAACTGATCGCCGTCGCACAGGATCACATCACTGCCGCTGATCACGAGGTGCGCACTGCCGATGTCGGTGTCGACATGTGTGCGGAGATACTCGAACGCGGTGCGAACCGACTCGAGCTTGATGCCGGCATCGAGCAGGCTCTTGATCACGCGGAGCTCGAGCAGGTCCCGGTAGCTGTAGAGCCGCCGACTTCCACTTCCGCTGGCGTCGGCAAGCGACGGACGGATCAAGTCGGTGCGCGCCCAGTAGTCGAGCTGGCGGTAGGTGATGCCGACGATTGCCGCTGTCTTGGTGCCGCTGAAACCTTCTTCGCTCATGGTCTGCCTTCGCTCATGGTCTGCCTGACTCACACCCGCGTAACTACGGCAATGTAAGGAATATCAGGCTACGCCAACGACGGCCGCAGGTCAAACACCACAGGCGCGATAGCTCGCGCGCAGCGCGCGATCAGGCTTCGAAGTCTTCCGGCTTGATCTCGTCGAGGAAGTCGCGGAACTCGTCGAGGATCGCTTCGTCCTCGGTCTCTTCTTCGGCTAGGCCCTCCGCGGCAACCAGGCCGACCTCGTCGAGCAATGACTCCTCGGCGTAGATCGTCGCCCCCGTGCGGCACGCAACCGCGATCGCATCCGAGGGGCGGCACGACACGATCGTCGGGTGACCCCCGACCTGAAGATGCAACTCGGCGTAGAACGTGTGGTCGCGGATCTCGGTGACGACCACCTTGTCGAGCGTGGCATCAGTGGTGCGCAACAGCTCGACGATCAGGTCGTGTGTCATCGGCCGCGGGGCGATGATGCCCGACAACGCAGTGTGGATGGCCGATGCTTCCGGCGAGCCGATGAGGATCGGCAGCACTCGGTGTGGGTCGACCTGTTCGCGCAGGATGACGACGGGCGTGTTGGCGGGGACCTCGACCCGCACCCCGATCAACTCCATCGCGATCACATCGGGAGCGTACCCCGCCGACGTTGGTCGCCGCGGGTCGGTTGGAGATCAGCCGTCGAGGTGGTGGCTGAGGGCCGAGCGGACGATTGCGGATCGAAGCTCACCGCCGAGTTCGGCGAGCGACGAGAGGGTGGCCATTGCCTGTTGGCGGGCCTGCGGATTTCGCTGGCGCAGCAGCGGCAGGATCATCTGCTCGAACAACGATGCTTCGCGTTCGGCCGCCTGCCTCCATGCCTTGAGATGGCGGCCCTCGACACCGTGTTGCATGAAGCCGGCGGAGGCCTGCGCGATCGCCAGGTCGCCTGCGGTGTAGAGCGTGGAGGCTCCGCTTCCCTTGCCGGTCAACAGACCGTACGACTCGAGCTCGGCGAGTTGCGGCGCGGTGAGGCCTGCCATCTGGCACAGGTCGCCGGCGGTCAAGTTCTCGTGTCGATGATCCGCAGTCGCGGCCGCAACAGGTGCGATTGTCGATGGCGCCGCGGTCTCCGGCTGATCGGGCTCGGTGGGTAGCGCGGGCGCCGGAGCGGGCCGATGTTGTGCGGCCGGATGATGATGCGTCGGCGGCGACGGCTCGATGGCGGCGATCTCGCTCGACTGATCCGTGTGACCGTTCTGATCGATTCGGACGTCATCGTCGAGGTCGCGAGCATCGGGGATCGGCACGTTGCGAATGCCGCGTGGCGGCGTCGTCGGCCCAGTCGGGTCTTCGATTGCACCGCTCTCCAGCCGATCGCGGATCACGCGCAGCGGTAGGAAGTTTTCGCGCTGCTCGCGCAGGATCACTCGAAGCAGATCGACATCGTTGTCGTAGAACTTTCGATAACCACTCGCGGTCCGCTCAGGATCGATCAAGCCCTGGCTCTCGAGAAATCGGATCTTGGAGATGGTCACGTCGGGGAACTCTTCGAGCAGGAGCCCGAGCACTTCTCCGATCGAAAGGTACGGCCGTTCTTGCATGATCATGTTTCTCAGCCGTCAGACCGCTCGAAGAACACCAGACGAAACTTGCCGACCTGCAGCTCGTCGCCTTGGTGCAAGACCACTTCGTCGTCGATCCGTTCGGCGTTGAGATAGGTGCCGTTGAGCGAGCCGGCATCGCGGACGACGTAGCCGGTAGCAGTGCGCTCGACTTCAGCGTGGCGACGCGACACGGTGATGTCGTCAAGGCTGATCTCGCTGTCGGGATGGCGGCCGAGACGGGTCAATTGGTCGTGCAGCGCGAAGGCATCGCCGGCTTGGGCGCCGGAGCGCACGATCAACGAGGCCACGCCTGAGGCGAGGTCGGCGATGCTAACCACGACTTCGTCCTCGGCGCCGGGGGCCTCCTGCAACGGATCGACTTTGGCAAGGGTGATCGTGTGGTCGGCGATGCGGTCGAGCACGCTGCCGCACGACGAACAGAACCCGGATTCCGGAGGGTTCCTGTGGCCGCACTGGTTACAGAACACGTAGGCCATCTGCAGGAGACTAACCGTCGATGAGAGCTTGATAGCCAACGGCGTCGAGGAGCCCGTCGAGGTCGGCCGGATCACTCATCTCGATCTCGCAGATCCAGCCCGCACCGTATGGATCGGTGTTCAACGCATCGGGTCCGTCGCTGAGCTTTTCGTTGACCGCGGCAACGGTTCCCGAGACCGGCGCGTAGATGTCGCTGACCGACTTGGTGCTCTCGACCTCGCTGAAGCTGTCGCCTGCCTTGACCGTTGCGCCCATGGTCGGAGCCTGGACGTAGACCACGTCACCCAGCGCATCTTGGGCGTAGTCGGTGATTCCGATGCGGGCGCGGGTGCCGTCGACGGCGACCCACTCGTGATCGGTGGAATAGAGCAACTGCGCAGGGACCGTCATGGCCCCGCAGACTAGCGGGCGACCTCGCGCCCCTCGCGCAGACTGGCGCGGATCGTCGGGATGTATGTCACTGCGGTGTAGTAGCTGAGCACCAGGCCGGGGATGCCGAGGATCCATGCAGCGATCTGGAAGCCCTGATGGCCCGGGAACGTCGTCGAGCCGAGCATGAAGCCGGGGAAGGCGAACATCAGCAGGAACGTTGCCATCTTGCCCCACCACGTCACATCGAAGCGTTTCATGCCGAATACCAGGGTGGCGATCGCGACTGTTCCGCCGAACAGCACCTCGCGGGCAACGACCGCCCAGGCAATCCACAACGGCGCGGCGTGGTCGATGATGATGCCGCCGATGCCCACGATGAACAGCAGCCGGTCGGCCGTCGGATCGAAGATCTTGCCGAACTCGCTCGTCTGGTGCAGGCGGCGCGCCAACCATCCGTCGACCCAGTCGGTCGCCCCGAGCCCACCGAGCAGCCAGGCTGCGCCGGCCCGGTTGTCGCGGCCGAACAGCATGTACAAGAAGAGTGGGATGCAGCACAGGCGGAACAGCGTGAACGCGTTCGGCACCGTGAGATACCGGTTGGGTGCCAGTGCTTCCATCGCGCTGATCGTACAAGTGCGGTTGCGTGTCGCCCGGCATCTCCCCCACCACCCGATGCGCCCTACGATCGATGTATGACCGATGGGGCGTTGCGTGGAATGGTCGCGTTCATCACGGGCGCCGGCTCGGGGTTGGGCGCTGCGTTCGCCAGGCGGCTGGCGGTCGATGGCGCCGCGGTCGTGGTCAACGACATCGATGCGGAGGCCGCCGCAGCGATGGCCACATCGATCGGTGGCGAGGCCGCTCCGTTCGACGTGTGCGACTCCGCAGTGTTCGACAGCGAGGTCGACAAGGCGGTCGCCCGTCACGGTCGACTCGACATCCTGATCAACAATGCGGGCATCGCCCCGACCGTCACCGACGCCCGGTTCGAGGCTGGGATGGCCAACCAGTTGCTGCGGATGGAAGGACGAATCGCCGAGATGGCGCCGGCCGAATACCTCACCAACATGAGCGACGACGAGTGGGATCGCATGATCCGTGTGCACTTGTACGGCTCGTTCTACGGCTGCCGCGCCGCGTTGAGACACATGCAACCAGCACGTCGTGGGGCGATCGTCAACATCTCCTCGGTGCTCGGGATGCACCCGTCGGCGGGGACGGCGCACTACTCCGCAGCCAAGGCCGCACTGATCGCCCTGACCAAGTCAACGGCGCAAGAGGTTGCCCATCTGGGAATCCGCGTCAACGCGGTGTGCCCGGGGTTCATCGACACGCCCCTGCTGGCTCCGTACAACGACATGATGCGCGCCAGCATCGCCATGCGCATCCCGACCGGCCGAATGGGAACCGCAGAGGAGATCGCCGAGGTCGTGCGCTTCCTGGTCGGGCCCGAGAGCAGCTACTGCAACGGCGACGTCTTCGCCGCGACCGGAGGCTTCGTCTCATGACCACCATCTTCAGCCGCATCATCGCCGGCGAGATCCCTGGCACGTTCGTCCACCGTGACGACCAATGCGTGGCATTCATGTCTATCAATCCGCTGGCGCGTGGTCACGTGCTGGTCGTTCCCGTCGAGGAGATCGACCACTGGATCGACGCGTCGCCGGATCTCGCTCGTCACCTCTTCGACGTCGTCCACCGCATCGGGCTTGCCCAGCAACGGGCGTTCCAATGTGAACGCGTCGGGGTGATCATCGCCGGGTACGAAGTACCGCACGCCCACATCCACGTGGTCCCCACCGAGCACATGGGTCAGCTGTCGTTCGAGAACGCGGCGACGTCGGTCGACCGTGACGACATGGAGGCCGCCGCCGCGGCAATCCGCGCCGCGCTGGCCTCGGCTTGACCTCAGTCAGATCAGCCCGTCGGTTCGATCAGCTCGGCGCCCTTGTTGCGTACGTTGTTGACGTCGGTCGACACCTTGTGCATCGTCAGCAGCTGGTCGGGCGCCGGCACCAGCAGCCGTTGCAGCCCGGTGACATCGTTGTTGCTCGGGTCGAGCCATTCGTGCCACGCGGTCGGCGGCAACAGCACCGGCATCCGGTCGTGCACGGGCTCCATCGTGGCGTTCGCCGACGTCGTGACGATGGTGCAACTGTGCAGCCACGGCGCGTCGGGGCCGGCAGTCTTGTCGCGCCAGGTCGTCCACAGCCCGGCGACGGCCAACGGCTCGCCATCGAGGCGGTGGATGAACATCGGCTGCTTGCTCGGCTTGCCAGCCTTGGTGAGCGCCGCGCCTTCGCTGCCCTGCTTCCACTCGTAGAAGCCATCCATCGGGATGATGACGCGCTGCTTCTTGAACACCGACTTGTATGCCGGCTTCTCGGCAATGGTCTCGGCGCGGGCGTTGATCATCTTGGAGCTGATCTTGATGTCTTTGGCCCAGACCGGCACGAGACCCCAGTGGAAGACCTGCAGCGTCGGTTGGCCATCCGGCCCGGCTACGACGCCGTACACGTCGTTGGTCGGTGCCGTGTTGAAGTTCTCGGGCAGCGTGGTCTGCGGGTCGAACGAGGCGCCGAAGTACTCGGCGATCCGCTCGGCCGAACTGGAGGAGACGAATCGTCCGCACATTCCGGCTTACCGTAGCGGCAGCCGGGCCGGGTTCAGCCGAAGGACGTCACCCAGGAGTTGATGGCATTGCCGCCGGTCCGGTTGACCTGGATCAAGGCCGTCGCGGTGACGCGTGGCTTGGTGTTCAGGGTCTGGCTGACGACCTTGAAGGTCTTCTGCACCACGGAGTTGAGCAGCCCGATCGGCAGTGAGCCAGGTCGCTCAGGCGACACCCCGATCGTGCCCGTCAAGACTCCGCCGCCGAGTGGGATCTTGTTGTTCGCACTCATTCCGGTCGCAGTGTTGGTGAGGTTGATGTCGACGATCGGGCAGCTTGTCGCAGGAACTGCCAGCGGAGCGCATGGGAAGGCGGCCAAGGGAAGTGGATGTCCCGCACGATGTCGGAGCCGGCTCGAGCGTGCTCTTCGAGCAGCGCAAGTTCGGTGGGCTTGAGGTGGCCAGGCTTGCTCAGGATCTCCGACGGCCTCGAGACTCTGCGATTCTAGGCTAGCCACACCCCAAGTTGGCCCTCGGGGTGGGGTGCGTTCTGTCGCGTGTCCATGAAGCCAACGGCCCGTTTCGGGCAATCGGCGAATGGTCCGACACCCCGACAGCGAGACCCGAGCACATCGACCCGTCCCACCTCGCAGTCGGGGCATCGTCCCCTTTGACAGGACGGTACACCCGCCTGTCAATAGCGCCATCGGGCAACCACACGACGGCGACTAAAATCGGCTGCGTTCACGGACACTGTGCCGACGAGTTGAGGCGGCTGACCGCGCACTACTCGCCCGCACGACAAGGCGAGTCTTGTGGGCGGAGTCGGGATCAGGTCACGTAGCTGGTGTGACCGGGGCATCCGAGGCCAGATCAGTTGCGGTGTTTGATGCCGTTGTTGTCGACGATGTTCCAGAGGCTGGCGGCGTTGGCGCCGCCGTCACCACTGAACAGCACCGGGTCGGCCAACCCACTCGTCGCACCGGCGAGAGCAAGGCTCGGGGTGAACGTATCGATCGGCGCCACGCAGTTGTCGAGTGCGGAAGTGGTGCAGCTGGTTGCGGCTCCGGTCGTCGGTGTGAGGGCGGCACCGAAGATGCCGCGGGCAAGGCCGTCGGAGCCGTAGGAGGTCGAGATGTAGTCGCCAACCATACGGCCCTGGCTCGTGTTGGCTGCCCAGGTCGACGTCATCCCACTGATGATCGTCGACGCCGTGGTCCAGGTGGCGCCGGCATCCGCCGACGACGTGAACCCGACGCTCAGCTGAGTGCTACGCGGCGGGTAGAAGTAGTAGGTCAGCCCGAGCTGGGCCGTCGCATCGGAAGTCGCCTTGTTGACTGCCAGGCCCGGGATGAAGTGATCGATGCCGCTGTTGGCGGCATCGATCGGAACGCGGGTCACTGCCGACCAGCTCGTGCCAGTGGAGTTCAGTGAATGGCTGATCACGATGTCGTTCACTTTGCAGCCCTTTCGGAACCGGCAGTCGGTCCACGCGACGTAGGTGGTGCCGCTACCGTCGATCTCGGCCGACGGCAACGGGCCTTCACGCAAGCTGCCCGCCACCGTGTGATGCCTGATCGTCGCGATCGTCGTCACGGCACTCCAGCTGGCACCGCCGTTCGTCGAGTTGAACGCACCGATCGCCGTCTCGTTGGCGTTTGCCGTCGGCACGATGACGGTGCCATCGGGTCGGACGACAGGCTGCCCGCCGATCACACCAGCGTTGTTGGTCGCCGGCGCACCCCACGTGAGCCCACCGTCTGTGGAGGTGCTCATTTCCAACCGGTTGCCGGCGCCGTTGTCGTCCCACTCGGTGTAGCAGTTCCCGAAGAAGGGGCTGGTCGCCGTGTTGTCACAGACGATCCAGTTCTTGTCGGGGCTGATGCTGGTGTTCTCGGTCAACACGGGGTTCCCCCACGTGAGCCCGCCATCCGTCGAGCGGCTGGTGTACACCGCTACACCCTTGACCCCACCCGCCTCGGTCAGAACCAGCGAGGAGATCATCCAGACGTTGTCCTGTGCGTCGTAGGCCACCGCCGCGTCGGTCGCGCGGTCAAAGGCGCCTGCCGGGCTCGTGTACTTGGTGAGCGCAGGGAGCAGACCGCTGGTCCACGTGGCCCCGTTGTCCGTCGATGTGGAAAAACCGATCGCACAGGCGCCACCGTCAAAGATCCGCCCGACCTGGTAGGCAGCCACCATCGTGGAACCATTCGAGAAGCTGTCCGGCTCGACGTTGGCATGATGATTGGTCGCGCCCGAACCGTGACACGTCGACTGTGTGAATGGATCGACAGCGATCTGCACAGCAACCGACGCGGCCGAGACCACCAGCACCGGAACCGCCACGAGAACGACAGCGGTGATTGCGGCCACCCTTGCGACGATGCGGCGTGAACAACCATTACCTGCGTGCGTACTCATGCTTCCCCCCGGATGTCATGGCGTGTGTTGCGCGCACTGTACATCCATTCGAACAAAGGCGGTGACAGCCGGTTGGCGGCGAACCGCCGACTGTGACTGCGTCGCGATGGTGACACCAGCTGCGCAGGTGGCCATCGCTCCTGTCAGTCCGGCGACGACATCGTTGAGTCACCGGTGTCCGCATTCGAGAAACATCTCGCACTGACTCAGTCGACGAGACCGATCGCCTGCTCCGGGCAGGCGTTGACGGCCTGACGGGCCGCGGCGAGTGTCGCCTCGGATACCGAGCCGTCGCCTGTCGCCAAGCACCGCGGCGGATCGAGGGTAGGTCCGCGACAGCACGTGGATAGTCCGTTCAGGGAGTTGGCCAACATCGACATTCACCATCACGCCGCCGTGACCGACGAGCATCGCCGCCAGATCGAGAAATGGGTTGCGGCGAACCAAGCTGACGACATCGATTCCATCGCAATACACGACAGGCTCGTTTCCGTACACGGCGTCCCGACCCAGTCTGCGCTAGCGGCCGGCACCGCCATCCGCGGAGACGACCTGGCCGACGATCTGAGCGCAGCGCTCGCCAAGATGCGTAACACCTTCGGATGTGACGCGCTGAGCACCGACGCACGACCCGTGCCCGGCACTGCCTGGCCTGGCTGATCGTTTCATTCGGGATCATGGCTCGTGACGTGCTTCTCTCTGCTCGGCTCGGGCATCGGCAACCTCACCGCTTTCACCCAAACACCGGGGCTGACGCTCGATCACCCAGATCGCAGCACGAGAACGCCCGCGATCACCCGTACAAGCGCGCCCATAGCCGATCTGCTCGGCAGAGCGCGAACAGGCTGGGTGTCGATCGAGAGCGCAGCCGATCTCGACATCCGCACCGAGTCGGCAGGAGCACCGGCGATGACATCTCCCATCCACCATCCGTGGAGGCGGACTGAGCACCGTCGATTCGGGACACGCATGGGAGCGTCAGCGCGGGACTGTCAGGGGCTTTGCGTCACTGCGTGATCTGGGAGTCCGCGACTGAGGGTCGAAGGGCGGACAGGATCACATCCATGAATTCATGACCTACACCGACGTCGGTCGTCGAGCCGGTTCCGAGTCGGTCATACGTGCCTGAACCGTTCAGGGACGCAGACCCCGCTCTCAGAACGTTGAGCACGAGATGCCGACAACCCACGCGGACCGAGGAGAGCAAGCCACGCAACAAACCCACGTCGAGTGCATCGGGACCCCGGTGTCGACGACTGACGTGAGTGGACGCACGGTCCTCTTCGGCGAGATCGGAACTGGTCAACCAGTCTCCAGTCACGAGGCAGGTCACTCGGCGGGTAATGCCGTCTTGAGTGATGCGATCGCGGCGGTGATCGACTTCTCCACAAGTCCAGCTGGATTGTCGCTACCGAGGCCATCAGGGCTCACATTGATCCAAATGATCGATCGGCCGAGTTGTATCCAGATGTCGTGATACAGCCGCGTGCGCGAATCGTTCCCGGTGCGGGTTTCCAGACCGAAGGCGATCTGTCGGTCGCCGTGTGCAGCAGGCGGCGCGATGTTGAAACCCGTCGTGGTCGGGTCGGAACCGGGAAATCCTCTGCTGTTCTCGGCGTCCCACGTGGCAAAGACGCAGTCCTTGAAACCGGGAGCCTCCATGCTGTCCATCACACTCGACGCTGCATCCTTGCTCGGATAGATGGTCACGCTCTCAGCGACGATCTGATTCTGCAAGTTTTTGAACGACGCCAGGCCCCCAGGAGCAGTTGCCTCCAGCGGCTGCACCGCGACTATGTACTCCGCGCATTCGGGCTGTGCTGCGATTGCAGCCCACCACGTCTCCAGCGACGTGGCAGGGAACTCCGGCGACCATCCAGGGCCGAGCTGATCGACGCTGATCAGCGCGGCCCTGGCGACGGCCGACTCGCCGCCGTCGACCGTTGTGGTCGCGACAGGCGGAGGCGGCTTCGGGTTGGTGCCATCGCGCACCAGGGCAACACCCACGGCGACCAACACGATCGTCACCCCGCCCGCGGCAAGCGCGGTGACGACACGGCGGCGTTGTCCACGATGAACGGCCTCGGCAGCCCCGTGCTCGGGTGCCGGGCGACGCACCGCTGCACCGGCCCGTGCTGCCAACTCGTCAAAGGCCGACGTGTCGTCCGCACCGGTGTCGCAGTGACGGTTCTCGGAATCGGTCGCCATCTCAGCCTCTCAGTCCTTCGGTGATCAACACCCGTGCACGGGCGACATCAGAGCGAACCGTGCCCTCGGGCTCGCCGAGGATCGTGGCGATCTCGGCCATCGTGCGCTCACCGGCAATGTGCAAGGCCATCACCATCCGCGGTCGCGACGGAAGCTCGCGTACCAACGACCAGAACGCCACGACATCGGCCGACGGGCCCGGAACCGATCGCTCGCCGCGACGCGACCTCGCCCAAAACCGTTGCTCGGTCCTGCGGCGACGCAACAAGGAGCGACACCCATTGACCAACACCCGATGACACCACCCGCCCGGGCGTTCGAGCCGGGACACGCGTCGCCAGTGCACGAACGCCTTGACCATCGTGTCCTGCACCAGATCCTCAGCGTCGTGGAAATCGCCCGTCAACGCGGTCGCCACCCCGACCAGGCCCGGGTACTCGAGTCGGTAGAATCCCTCGAAATCCCACGACAGGGTGATCAGGTCAGTCGACATCAGCTCAATTCTTGCGACTCCCACATGAGTGCTCATACATACACACACGCATCAACCCCATGGATCTATGCAACCGACATCGAACAGATCCAGCCACACCTTGCGGCAGAAGGAGCGAGCGGCCCTTCGATCGACGGCCGGGGGCGGAGGGAGAGCGCGGGCGACGTGTTCGATGAACTGTCCGCCGAATGCACCTGCTGACCTCGTCCTTGCTGCTCGTCGCTGACGGGGCTGCCGACTGTCTCGAGCTGGCGGCGCAGCGGGACGACGTCGTCAACTGGCCGGTGCTGACGATCGTCGTTCGACCCGTCCTAGAGATCGCTCGTTCACTCGGCGTGCGACCTCCAGCTCGGTCTCGAGCTCGCAGATCCTCCGCGCCGCTGCGAGCTCTGCGGACTCGCTACGACCATCGGGCAGGATCCGACGCGTATTTCGACGCCTGCCCGACGCACTGTTGGGCGTTCGGCGCGAAACATCGTCTACCCACGTCGGATACCTCACCCCAAGGACCCTCAACGAAGCGAAACGGCAATGCAGACTCGAAAAGTTCCATGCAAAGGTTGCCGGAGTCACGCTCACCTGCCTATTGGCCGGAGCCAGTGAAGCCGGCGCCATGTCACTCGCCGCGTCACTACTCGGCGTCGCCCGCCACGGTGCCGATGACGCCCGGGGCCAGCGCACAATGGCGCCGACGCAGCAGGAGCAGGCGACAACCGAGGTACGACCGACGAGCCTGTCGGCCACGCCTGATCCACCCAATTTCTCTGGAGCCCGCCCACCGTCCCGGGCGGGCTCCAGAGTTCACTCTGGTACGGACTCGGACTCATTCCATCGACCCTCTCACTACTTCCCCCGCCAACGACACAGCCGGTTCCCTGCCTCGTCGCTCAGGCGCTCAGCCGTCGCATCACTTCCCGGCACACGTCACGAGCAGTTCCACTCTCGCTCGAACCGGGCTGACCGCTCCATGAATACCATCAAGCCGGTCCCCGCCGCGCTCCGCGCAACTGCTTTGTGGTCGCGGTGTTAACGGAACGTGGCATTTGCGAGTGCAGACGCAACCCATCGCCAACGCATTGGTGCGACAAAGCAACCGGAAATCTATGAACTACCGGCTCAACGTTGCTTCAGGCCGCTAACAGTTGTCCGGCTCGCCCAACGGACCAACATCGCGTGGTACTACGACGATGGTCCCCTATGCGTCGGCACCTCCATCGGAGCAGATTTGTAC
>JANPOJ010000363.1:0-4274 GCA_031427935.1 Ilumatobacteraceae bacterium
GCGGTCTCGGGGCTCTGCGGCGTCGAGCCGACGCTCGGTGGCGAATCACGAATGCCGATGTCGGTGAGCTGGCGACGCTGCAGTCCCGCATCATCGCCGCGGCCGCACCGCTCGTGCGCCCCGGCGGCTGGCTGGTGTACAGCGTGTGCACGTTGACTGCCCAAGAGTCGATCGATCACCCGGTGCCCGATGGTTTCGAGCCGATCACCGACGCACCGTCGGCGGAGTGGCGTGCATACGGACACGGATGGCGGGTTCTGCCTCACGACCATGACACCGACGGCATGGTGCTGATTCGATACCGTCGCACATCATGAGCGAACAGGCGCTACGCGCGAAGGTTCTGACGGTCAGCGACGGCGTGATCCACGGCACCCGTGAGGATCTCAGTGGCGCCGCGCTGGTCGACCAGCTCAAGACGGCCGGATGGGTGGTCGTCGAGCATCGGGTCACCGCCGACGGCGTCGACAACGTCGCCAACAACCTGCGCGAGATGTGCGGTGGTTTCGCCGGCCTGATCGTGTCGACCGGTGGCACGGGCTTCGCGCCACGAGATCAGACACCGGAAGGCACCAGGTTGGTGATCGAGCGCGAAGCACCGGGCCTCGCCGAGGCGATGCGTCTCGTGAACCCACTCGGTCGCCTGTCGCGAGGGATCGCCGGCGTGTGTGGGCAAGCCATCATCTGCAACACGCCGGGTTCGCCGAAGGGATGTGTCGAGCAGCTCGGTGCGATCCTCGACATCGTTCCCCACGCGGTGCGCCTGCTGGAGGAGTCACCCACTCAGCACTGACCCGCGCCGCCAGGATCTGGGACCGATAGCCTGCTGCCGGTGTTGAGGCTGGTGCTGCCCAAGGGTTCGTTGGAGAAGGCCACGCTCGAGCTGTTCGCTGCGGCCGATCTCCCCGTGGTCCGTTCGTCGGCAGTCGACTACAAGGCCACCATCGACGATCCGCGCATTGCCGACGTGCGCATCCTGCGTCCGCAGGAGATCCCGACCTACGTCGCCGAGGGACTGTTCGACTTCGGCATCACCGGACGCGACTGGGTCGAGGAGACAGGCAGCGACGTCGTCAGCCTCGGCGAGCTGCGCTACAGCAAGGCCACGGCCAACCCCGTGCAGGTCGTTGCGGCAGTCGCCGCCGACTCGCCGGCACAACGAGTCGAGGATCTGCCGCAAGGGGTACGGGTGACCAGTGAGTACCCCAAGCTGACCGAGCGATACTTCACGTCCAAGGGCATTCGGGCTGACGTTCGATTGTCGTACGGGGCGACCGAGGCCAAGATCCCCGACATCGCCGACTGCGTGGTCGAGATCACCGAGACCGGCAGGGCGTTACGTGCCGCCGGCCTGCGGATCATCGACACGGTGCTGGTCAGCTACACGGAGATGGTGGTCAACAAGGCGTCGTTCGATGATCCCGCCAAGTTGCACGCCATGAACCAGTTGATGACCCTGCTGCTGGGCACGCTCGATGCGCGCAGCAAGGTGCTCGTCAAACTGAACGTCGACACGGATCACTTCAAGGCAGTGCTTGCAGTGCTGCCTTCCGCGAAGTCGCCGACCATCAGCGAACTGGCCGGCGGCGGTTACGCCATCGAGTCAGTGGTCGAGAAGCGAACGATCAACACATTGATCCCCGAGCTCAAAGACGCCGGTGCCTCCGACATATTGGAGTTGCCGATCAGCAAGATCGTTGCCTGAGATGCGGGGCACGGTGACCGCCTTCGACCGCGAGGTCGGCCTCGGTGAGATCACACGTGACGACGAATGGATCGTGCCATTCCACTGCATCGTCATCGCCGACGGCAGCCGCGACATCCCGGTCGGTGCCGATGTCGAGTTCGATCTGATGTGCAAGCTCGGCCGGTACGAAGCGGCGCACGTCGTCTCGATATGAACGAGCGCGATCAGCGCATCCTCGACGTGATCCGCTCGTTGCGTGACGGTGAGGTGGTCACCTACGGCGACATCGCCGAAGACGCCGGCTACCCGAAGCTGTCACGACTGGTCGGACGGATTCTGGCCACGACCGACGAAGCGGTGCCGTGGTGGCGGGTGGTCAACTCGGTCGGGCGCCTGGTCCCCGGCCATGAGCGCGAACAAGGCGCACAGCTTCGCTCGGAAGGCGTGAAGGTCATCGACGGCAGGGTGCGCCGGGCCCGATACGGCCGTTTCTCGTAGCGAGTCGTGCGGTACTGTCTGGAAATGAGGGGACGGCTGGGCTGGTGTGCGTTCGCGCTGATCGGGCTGATTCCCGTCGTGGTATCGCAAGCTCAGGTCGTCACCGCCGCAACTGCGCCTTCGGTGGCGGCCGCAACCGTGCATGAACTGTTGACAACAC
Source organism: Ilumatobacteraceae bacterium (assembly GCA_031427935.1). Lineage (GTDB taxonomy): Bacteria > Actinomycetota > Acidimicrobiia > Acidimicrobiales > Ilumatobacteraceae > JAENVT01. The sequence goes on from JANPOJ010000363.1 coordinate 2,346, forward strand.
CGGTGCGGATCACGAGCCACCGTGATCTCTCGTGTCCGTCGGCTTCCGCCTGCTTCCTCGCGGCCAATCCGACGGCGAAGTCCGTCGACGGCGGGGCAACGTGGACGCCGTTCCGGCTTGATGCGTTCGACATCGGCGGATTGACAACGGTGGACTGCTTCACGGACCTCGTCTGTGGAGGCTTTGACGGTGCCGGTGAATTCTTTCGCACCGTTGATGGCGGTGCTCACTGGACCGTGACCAGAACAACTGGCGTGTTGTCCTCCGATCAGCTGGAGTGTCCGTCGGCATTGCATTGCGTCGCCGGCGGGCAGTCAAATTCAGCAGGGGCGTTGTGGACAACGAACGATGGCGGCGACACATGGACCCGGACCTATCTGAACTCACACTCCTCACTTGTCGACCACTTGAGCTGTGGGTCCGTCGCATTCTGCGCGGCGCTGGATTCCGGCACGATCCTGACGACATCTGACGGCGGCAGTTCGTGGAATGTCGTTTTGCCCGGGCCGGCTTCTCAGATCAGCTGCGTCGGGGCCGCTGTATGCATCGCCGTAGCGGGTCCAGGGCGGCTGCTCGAGACGACAGATGGGGGTGCACATTGGACCAACATCTTCGTGACGCTTCCGTTCTTGCCATCGGCCTTTCGATGCTCCAGCACGACACAGTGCGTCGGCACGGCAAACGTGCCGCTTTCTCTCGCCGCCGGTGCGTTCACGATCGACCTCACAACGTTTGCTGTCGCGGAGAGCACCGTTCCGAACCGTCTGACCAATCTCGATCTGGTGGATTGTGCCGGCGCGGTCTGTGTCGCGGTCGGCGATCCATTCCCATACCAACTTGGTGAGCTCGATTCGTTCGGCGCGGCGGGCGTGGTGCGGTCGATCGATGGCGGCGCCACGTGGGTACGAGAACCGCCGCCGCCGTCGGTCGAGCGGCTTGTCGACATGGCGTGCATCGACGCTGCCCAGTGCGTCGCTGTCGGCGATGTCGATCACGTCGAACCCGCGGCGCAACTGGGCCCGGTTGTGAAGCGATCGCTCGACGGAGGCAACTCCTGGATTCCGGCTGCATCCGTGCCGAGCCTGGACGATCTGCGCATGGTCGCGTGCGTGCCAGGTGGCGCGTGTGTCGTGGCGGGAATCTCCTCGGCGGACTTCATGGTGTGGGGTCTCGCTTTTTCCACCGATCAGGGACAGACGTGGTCGGCGGGCTCGATCGACGTGCCGATAGCCAATCTGCGTGGGCTCTCCTGTCAGGCAGGCGGCACGTGCTTCGCTGTTGCCCAGCAGATCACCGACCCGAGCACGATCAACTGGCCCGCCGTCGTGCTCCGCAGCACTGACTCGGGAGCTACGTGGCACGTTGTCGACACGTTCGCATTCTCCAATGCCGGCGAGATCGCCTGTCAGAGCGCCACGACGTGTCTCCTCACGGTATTCCCCTCGTCGATAGGAATGTCGCCGGCGATGTGGGCGACATCGAACGGTGGCACGGACTGGCACCCCGTTGCGTTGCCGTCGGATGCGATGCGTGGGCTGGAACTCACGCATTGCTCGGCCAGTCGATGTATTGCCTTGTTGACCGCGACCAACTTTGCCCCGTCGTTCTGGGTGACCGCCGACGCCGGACTGACGTGGGCCCAACTGTCGGGTCTGCAACCGAATGGAGGCGGCGTGATGGGTTGCAACGGTTCGTTGTGCGTCTACTCGGTGGCCGACTACCAGACGACCCTCTACACCTCGACCGATGGTGGTGATTCGTGGTCGTTCGGCGGTCCAGCCAACACCAGGGGATTCGCTTCGATCGAATGCCAGCAACCGACGTCGTGCCTCGCACTCGGCCCCGGTGGCTCGGCATTGGGTTCTGCAATCGTGCGGATCGATCTCACGGTGACACAAGCACCCGCACCTTCTCCCGTGTCGTCGATCG
>JANPOJ010000364.1:0-4885 GCA_031427935.1 Ilumatobacteraceae bacterium
TCGACACGGTTGCCCCCACCAACCCCGCGTCACCCGGGGGCAACGGCGCGATCGCGACGACCGGCGTGACCGGCACCGGGCCGTCGACGCTGGCCCCGTTGGTCGCTGCACTCACCGTCACTGCTCCATGGCGCAACGGCAGCCCGATCGACCCGAGGTACACGTGCAAGGGCGACAACGTGGCGCCGGCACTGAGTTGGACTGCGGCGCCGGAAGGAACCCAGGAGATCGCCATCACGCTGATCGATCAGGACTTCGACTTCGATCACTGGACGTTGGCCGGGATCGGCCCCGACGTCACCTCGCTCGCCGAGAACACCACGCCTGCGGGCGCCGTCGCCGCGTTGAACGGCTCGGGCAAAACGGGCTACACCGGCCCGTGCCCGCCAGCTGGCGTGACGCACACCTATCGGATCACGGTGCACTACCTCGAGCGAGCGTTGCAGCTGACGGCCGGCGGCAAGGCCGTCGACATGCGTGCCGCCATCGACGCCAACACCCTGGCAACCGCCCAAGTCACCGGCACCCTCACCGGCAGCTGAGCCCGGCGCTCCCGTGTGGAGTTGTTCGGGGCACCCTGGTGGGCGCCGTGAAAGACTCCACACGGCTCGGCCTCGCCCGAACTGCGATTGTTCCGGGGCGCTGTCACCGTTTTGTGACGTGAGATGCTCTCGTCAGTTGTGATGTTCGAACGGTTCGTGGAAGACCACGGGGCACGCGTGCGCGCTGGGCTCGTGGCCGCCTACGGACCAGAAGTGGGCCTGGAAGCGGCGAGCGAGGCGATGGCGTATGGGTGGGAGCATTGGGACCGGTTGTCACCGATGGACAATCCCGCCGGCTACCTCTACCGGGTAGGACAGACCGCTGCTCGACGATCGCGCCGGCGCGGTCCGTTGATGCCGGCACCGGCGATCGATGAGGACCGCCACTTCGAGCCGCGCCTGCCCGAGGCCCTGGCACAGTTGAGTGAGTTCCAACGATCGTGCGTGCTGTTGGTGCACGCGTTCGGCTGGCCGCAGGCCGATGTCGCAGACCTGCTCGGCATCAGTGTCTCGACTGTACGTACCCACCTTGCTCGCGGGCTCGCCAAGTTGCAATCGACCCTCCAAGTAGGAACCGATGTCTACTGACCTGATCAACCAACTCGATGCGTACGGCATCTGGCTCGAGGAGCACTGCTCGACGGTGCTTCGACGGCAGCCTGTCGCCGGCGAGCCCGACGAGGACACCGAGACCCGTGATCTCACAGCGGTGGAGATCGCGCCTCGGCCATCGTTGCCGACCGGCCGTCGGTTGTTGCTGTCGGCGGCAGTTCTCGTCCTTGTCTCGATCGCCACGGTCGCGCTGTGGTCGCGCCGCTCGACGCCGACCGCGTTGCCTGCCGATCCGACAGGCGCATTGTTCGTGCTGCCGCCATCGGGAGACGGGTTGGTGCTGTCCGACGCCTCGATTTTCGCAGGAGCACCCGCACAGACTGGGGTGGTTCACGCAATGGTCGTGGGCCGGCCCGACGGCGATGGGTTCGCCGACATCGTTGGCATCACGGATCCATTCGATCGGCCGGGGCCGCCTTCCGCAGACACATGGACCGAAGTCGACACCCCCTCCGGGACGGTGTTGGTGAGCACCTCGGGCCCCGCGATGGCGATCCAGCAGCGTGGCGACAGATGGGTGGCGCTGACCAACGCTGTCGACGAGCAGACGATCGCCGAACTGCTGCAAGCAGTCGCCCTCACCGCTGCGGGGATCAGCTTCGAACCGGTCGATGGGTTCGTGCAAGTCGGTACCTTCAGGGATGTTCGACCATTGGAGCAGAGCACCCAGTACACGGCGGCGCTTCCCGATGGCGGCGCCAGCTTCACCGTGTCGACGGCCACGGCGTCTTCGCCATTGATCGTCGCGTTCGTCGCCGAGCACCTCGACCCCATCACGATCAACGGGCACGACGGTTGGCTGGTCTCCATGAAGTCTGACGGCGGGTCTCTTCATGAGGTCGTGTGGCAGGCGACTCCCAACCGCATCGCTGGCGTGTCGGGCGACGCCACCGACGAGCAACTTGTCGATCTCGCCCAGCGGCTCCAGCTCGTCGACGAAGATGCCTGGACGAAAGCGCTACCCGGCTACACCCGCGAAGGCCCATGACACCGCGGCGCTGCGACCGCTACGAGCTGATCGCCAGCTCGTCGAGGTAGGCGGCGAACTTGTCGATCGCGGCGGCGCGCCGGGTCGGGATGTGCTCGAGCGGCGGGTCCGACGGCCGGTAGCCCTTCAAGACCTGACGGGCCACGGTGACCTTGTGCACCTCGTCGGGGCCGTCGTAGATCCGGGCTGCTCGGGCCGCGCGATACATCGACTCCAGCGGTAGATCGGTGGTGTAGCCGAGCGAGCCGTGGATCTGGATCGCCCGGTCGATCACGTTGTGCATCACCTTCGCACCCCAGAACTTGATCACGCCGATCTCGACGCGGGCGTCGCTGTAGTGCTGCCCGGCCGCATGCAGCTGGTCCATCTTCCAGGCGGCGTGCAGCGTCAACAATCGGGCAGCCTGCATCTCGGCGTAACTCTCGGCGATCCAATCCTGCACCATCTGCTTGTCGGCGAGGATCGAACCGTGGGTGTAGCGAGTCAGTGCACGCTCGCACAGCATGTCGAACGCACGGCGACTCTGGCCGAGCCACCGCATCGCGTGATGGATGCGGCCGGGTCCGAGGCGCTTCTGCGCCAAGGCGAAGCCCTGGCCGATCCCGGCCTCGCCACCGACGACGTTCTCGAACGGTACATGCACATCCTGGTACAGGATCTCGGCGTGCCCACCCGGTTCGCCGGTTCGGTGATCGGGCTCGCCCATCGTCGGCACATCGCGCAAGATGTTGACGCCCGGCGTGTTCGTCGGCACGATGATCATCGAATAGTTCTTGTACGGCTTGTCGTAGTCGCCGGTCTTGACCATCACGACCAGGAAGTCGCTGATCGACGCGTTCGACGAGAACCACTTGTGCCCGTTGATCACCCACTCGCCGCCGTCGCGCACAGCCGATGTCTTCAACAGCGTCGGATCAGCACCAGCACCCGGTTCGGTCATCGAGAAGGCACTGCGGACCTTGCCGTCGAGCAGCGGTTGCATCCACTGCTCTCGTTGCGCATCGGTGCCGCCGACCGCGATCAGCTCGGCATTGCCGCTGTCGGGCGCGTTGTTGCCGAACACGCTGGGGGCGTACGCGCACTGCCCCAGAATCTCGTGCATCAGCCCCAACTTGACCTGACCGAAGCCCTGGCCACCCATGTCGGGCGGAAGGTGCGCAGCCCACAGCCCCTGTCGGCGCACCTCCTCTTTCAATGGGTCCGTGATCTGTCGGAAGACGGCACGGCCCTCATCGGTCCGCCAGCGATCAGCCAAGGTCTCCAGCGGGATGATCTCGTCGCGGACGAACTGACGCATCCACGCCAACTTGGCCTCGAACTCGGGCTCGGTCTCGAAATCCCACGCCATCGCACACCCCTCGTCGTTGGTCGGCGCCGCCCACAACGGCGACTGCCTGTTCCACGGCCGACCGTACACTGGGGCCGTGAACGAGAGCCTGTCGAACGTGCTCAGCTTCGTCGTTCTCACGGCGGTCGGGCTCCGCCTGGTGCAGGCGGTCAAGCTTTCCCGCTCGAGTCGCGGGCGGTCGCTCAGCCGTGTGGTCTGGACGCGGATCCGCTGGCGACACATCTGGCCGGTGCCGTTCGTGCTCGCCGGTGTACTGGTCGTGGCGATCCCGCTCATGCTCCTGCCCGTGCTGCGCTGGGGTTGGTGGTCGGCAATCGGTGGCGACGGCAACCCGATCTTCGGTTCGAACACGGCGACGATGGGCACGTTCTGGTCGTGGCTGATACCGCTGGTCTTCATGGTGCTCGTCGTTGCCGCACTACCGCTGTTCGCCAATGCCGAGGAGCGCATGTTCAGGTCCGGCGCGCAGCGGTGGAGCACCCGTCACCGAGTGATCAAGGTGCTGCAGTTCGGGTTGATCCATGCGGTGATCGGCATCCCGATCGGCGTTGCACTGGCCCTGTCGGTCGGCGGTGCCTACTTCATGTCGGTCTACCTTCGCTCGTACGCGCTGACCGGTAGCCCCGCCGAGGCAACGCTCGAGTCCACACGCGCCCACACCGCGTACAACGCGCTGATCATCATCACGGTCGCCGTCGTGGTGGCCGTCGACGCGGTCACCTGACCACGACCCATCGGTAGCCTGACCAACAATGTCGCTCCCCGCTCCGCCCCAAATCGCTCACTGCTATCGCCATCCGGACCGCGAGACCGGGCGCAGTTGCACACGGTGTGGCAAACCGGCGTGCGGTGATTGCCTGGTACAGGTCTCCATCGGTTCACACTGCGTCGACTGCATCAAAGCCGCCCGACCCGATGTCAAGACACGCGCCAAGTTCTGGAACGCCCGCCAGCCGACGCTGGTCACCTACGCCCTCATCGGCATCAACGTCGCGGTCTACCTGTGGACGGCTTCCAGCGGCCGGAATCAAGTGAAGCTCGCGCTGTACGAGCCGGCGGTCCATGACGGTGACTACTACCGCTTGGTGACCTCCGGCTTCCTCCACTACGGCTTGTTCCACATCGGCATGAACATGTTGCTGCTGTTCCAACTCGGCCAGTTGCTGGAGCCCGCAATCGGTCGCGTCCGCTTCGCCCTGTTGTACTTCGCCAGCCTGCTCGCCGGGTCGCTGGGCGCGCTGATCTTGCAACCGAACGGGCTCACCGGTGGTGCGTCCGGCGCCGTCTTCGGATTGATGGCCGCTGCGGCGATCGGTCTGCACCGGCGGGGCGTCAACGTCTTTCAAACGGGGATCGGCACGATCCTGATCCTCAACTTGGTCATCACGTTCACGA
>JANPOJ010000365.1:0-5154 GCA_031427935.1 Ilumatobacteraceae bacterium
CTACTGCTTCACCGCGTCGCGACGGTCGCCATCGCACCGCTCGCTCTCGTCATGGTGGCGGGAACGACATCGAACGCCGCAGGCCTGAACCCGGTCGACACTGTCATGCCGGTGTTCTCCCATCCGACGAACATCACCAACCCATTGTTCCCGGTCAGCGCCGTTCCATCGATCGTGCTGCTCGGTGAGGCCGATGGCGAACGGACCAAGTTCGAGATCACCCGCCTGCCGTTGCGAAAGATCATCGACTGGAACGGTCAGCGCATCAACACAGTCGTGTCGCAGTTCACGGCATTCACCAACGGCCGGATTCATGAGTCGGCGCTCGACTACTTCGCCCAGGCCGACGACGGGTCGGTGTGGTACCTCGGCGAAGACGTGAGCAACTACGACAACGGTGTCGTCGTCGACCACAAAGGCACGTGGCTGGCCGGGCGCGACGGTCCTGGCGGCATGATCATGCCCGCCCATCCCGCAGTGGGTGACGTGTTCCACTCCGAGAACATCCCCGGCCTCGTCTTCGAAGAGGACACGGTGACGGCGACCGGTCTGACGGTCAGCACACCGTCGGGTCCCGTGTCCGGTGCGATCCGGATCAGAGAGGTACTCATGGACGGAACCCGCGAAGACAAGGTGTACGCCCCCGGATATGGACAGCTCACCGCCGTCGACCTCGACGTGAGCGGCTCGGAGACCTTGGCACTGGCGGTTCCGACCGACGCCCGCCCCAGCGCCACACCGGATCAACTGGAGACTCTGCTCGAGACCGCCGACGACCTCGCAACATCGGCACAGTTGCAGGACGGCGATGAGATGCGTTCCACCGTTGACGAGATGCTGACAGCGTGGCATGAATACCAGTCCACCGGCGTCCCTGAGCTCCTCGACAACCAGCTGACCGAGGCCCTCCAGTCCCTCTCCGATGACGTCGACGCCGGCCGGCTCCCCGACGTTCGCTCCACCGCCGTGGAGGTCACCCAAGCGACGCTGGACGTTCTGTTGCGTCATCGGCCACCGGTCGAGATCGACCTCGGCCGGGTCCACGCTTGGGCCACGCAGCTTGGTGTCGACGCCGCCGCACAGGACCAGGGCGCGGTTGCCGGTGATGTCGCCAGCATCGAGACGACATGGACTCGAGTACGCAGCGCAACCGATCGTTCGATCGCCAAACGAGCCGACAGGCTGTTGGTACGGTTGCACGCCGCCGTCGATCAATCCGACTTCGCTGCTGCCGCCAGAATCGCCGGCAAGCTGCAAGGTGTTGTGGAGCAAGGCGAGGGTCACCACTGATGCACCCCTGGGGGAGCCGATCGCCGGGCTCCCCCAGGACCATCGCGGTTGTCGATCATCCATTGGTACCGGTGGGCGGTCGTGGCGCGGCCATCGACGCTTCGGACGACGACCTCTTCAACCGGGCCTTCGCCCGCGACATCTGGTGGGGAACCCCTTCGGGGCGGACATGGGCCGCTACGACGAGATCCACTCGATCCACTTGAAGATGATCGCAGCGGCGAGCGCACGACAGGTCCAAGCCGACGTGGCCACGTGCGGCGGCTCTCGCTGGTCGGGCGTGTGCAGCCCGGTGGCCAGCCACCAGCTTCCGCCACGCCGGACGAGCACGAACAGGGCAAGCTCGTCGAACGCGTCGGCTCGCCCCGGCTGTTCGTCCACTCGCTCGGCATGACGTGTACCGCTGACGACGGCGCCCAAGTAGCCGCAAGCTGCTCGCAGGCACCGGGCTCGATGTCCGAGGGCACTTCCAAGCCACGTGCTGCTACACGTTTGGACCGCCATGGTCGTATCTCACAACGCCGGTATGGGACACGTCGTGACTCATCTTCGACGAAATCGGGATCGATCTCCTGTCGCCCCCTTCCTACTCGCCACCTTCGCCCGACCGCTGAACGCCGCTCGGCAGGGCGATCGGATGCGGCTGCGGTTTACACCTCGCGCAGGAGTTCAGCGGGTCGCAGCGTGCGCAGGATCGCGGTGGCGATGAGCCCAGACGCCACCGCCGCGGCCATCGACACTCCGGCGAGTCGTGTCACGTCACGGATAGCGAACGTCAGGTTGGGGTCAAGGACGAACAGTGGCCGCAGGATCTGCACGAACATGTAGGCCATACCGCCGCCGACCACCACGCCGGCCACCAGCCCACCGATGGCGACCAGTGCGCTCTCGGCAAGGATCAGCAGCCGAACCTCTCGTGTGCGCGCGCCTTGGGCGCGCAGGATCACATATTCCCGCCGGCGCTGCAGGGTGAGACCGAACACGAATATGGCCACTGCCGCTGCGGTCATCAGCAACGTGTAGAGCGAATCCAGCCGGAGCAGGCCGTTGACGTTTAGTGCGGTGAGGCTCGACTGATCGCGATCGTTGGTCGTCTCAGTCGAGTCGATGTTGAGGGGCTCGCGTGCGCCCGGGCCTGATCTGAGAGCTTCGACCGCACGCGACAGACCGATGTGACCGCGGTCGGTGGTCCGCGCCAAGAAGAAGTCGACGTCGGCCAACCCGGTCGACTCTTGGTAGAACGCGAGGTTCATGACCATGTGCACGCCTTGCGGAAAGCCAGGGAAGCGCTCGAACACGCCGACCACGTGCAAGGTCTGCGTGATCTGGTTGTCGGTGCCAAGGGCGAGCAGCACATCCACGTCATCGCCCGGCTGAACGGAGAGCTGGTCAGTGGTCCGCGTGTCGACGAGCACCCCGTTCGGCTCAGAGGCGAGGGCGGCGAGAGCGCTTGCGGCGGATTGATCCGCGAAGAACGAGTCCGACAGCGTCGCCACACGGGCGAAGCCTTCTGCATCGATCGCCGCCAGATCTCTCCTGTCCTGGTCGTACTGGCCGATCAACACCGAGTTGTCGAGCTCGAACACGACAGGGGTCACCGTGCTCACGCCGGCCACCTGCAGATTGGCCGTGAACCCACTCGGGTGCGGGTCCGGGCTGACCGGACTCGGTGTGATGCGGAGATCTGACCCCACAGTGAACCTGGCGTCATCGGCCTTGGCCGTTTCGTACGTTGCCGCGAACAGCGCCAAACTCGTCCCGAAGGCGATCACGAGACCGACGCCGACGATCCCGTTCACCAACTCCCGGGGTCGGCGCCTGAGGCTCCGGAGAAGGGTCCCGGCCACAACGGTTCCGAACCCGCCGGTGCGGATCGGAAGTCGCGAGGTGACGGCTTCCACTCCTCGCCCCGCGAGGACCACGCCAGCGAACCAGACGATCATCGGCGCGACGAGCAGCACCGACGGAAGCGACACGGTCCCGCCCGTGGTCACCGACGTCACCGGCGCGTCGAAGGCTCCAGCTCGTTGGGCGATGATCTGCCCGGCAAGTGCCATGACCAACAGGACGATGTCGAGCCGCAGTCGTCGCCACGCCGGGGCGCGTTGCACTGCGATCTCCCTGCGCTCGCTCACGACATCGCGAGCGAGGGCGCTCCTGCCTGGCAGGTAGAGCGCCAACCCGGTCGTCAGTACCCCTACCACTACCGCGATCAGTGCCGAACCGAGGAGCTGCGAGAATGCCGCTTCGTCGAGCGTGTCCCGGTCGAGGATCACGAGGACCGACAGGTATCCCAGGGCGGTGCCGACGAGCGCGCCCGCACTGGCCAATACGACGGCTTTGACGACGAGGGCGCGCAGCAGCACACGGCCGTGCGCACCGTGCTGGCGTAAAGTGGCCTGCTCGCGTCGTTGGGCGTCGGCGTGGATGCTGGCGGCGTACGCCGCCAGAACCGCCGCCAGCAATGCCGCCGGGAGGCCGAGGAACAGGAACATCCGCTTGCCCACCGCCGCGTCGTCCCTCGCCACCTCCAGCGTGTTCGAGATGTTGTCGATGAGGTGGTCCTGCCCGGGTGCGACAGCTTCGATCGAGAGCGCGATGGACTTCGTGAGGTTCAGCGCGCCCGCTGGGTCGGCCGGTAAACCGGATCGGTCGACAAGCACATCGAGCTCGCGTACCGGCTCACTCCTGATGACCGAGCCGCGCACTGCGTTCGCGGCTTGGAACGCGGGGATGATCACCTCCTCGAACGTCGTCGGAGTGACCACGACGGCGTTGGGCACGTAGAGGAAGTCCTCGAACTTGTGCGACTTGCGGCTGGAGAAGAGCGGTTTGGCTCGACTCAGGTCAGTCACACCGCTCACCGGCAGCGACAACACCGCCCCATCGCCCGGCAGCTGCAGTTCGATGGTCGCGCCCAGAGTTGCCGCGAGGGTGCGGGAGGCCTCCGCGCTCAGCAGCACTGCGTCCGGCGCGAACGATCCCGCCGTCACCCGAATCGACGGGTAGTGCTCTGCGTAGCGCTGGTCGAATGCGAAGACCCGTACCCGGTCAGGCACGGTCCTCCCGCCGGCGTGCAAGGACCCGGCCGCAAGGTCGACAAACGACAGTCCGTCAGTGGCGGCCACACCGGTGATCGCTTCGATCGCCGACGCGAGCTGGCCGAGCGAGGCTGCCTCAGGCGCGTTCGCGGGGATCGGTACAACCGCCTCGCGGCTCGAGACCCTGCCTCGCACAGCGAGCGTTCCAACGTCGCTGATCTCCGTCGTGGCGCGAGCTCGGTAGGTCAGGACGACGACTCCTCTGGGAGCGACCCCTCCGATGTTGAGACCAGTGCGGGCGGCCCCCTGCGCGAGCGGGCTGCGCCCGTCGACGTCAGCGATGACGCCTCCATCGCGCGTGGTCGTGCCCGGGACATATTCCGTTGGAGAGGGCGGTTCATCCTTGACCACCACCTCGTTGGCAGGCTGCGCACCCTCGTTCGACACCGTGAGCGTGACGAGCACCTCCTGGCCCTGCGTGAGCGGTCCGGGCTCGGCAAGGTGTTCCGAGAGACTGAGGCCCCGGCCGAGTGGGGACGAGAGCACCCGCTGCATATCGAGGGTCAACGGCGCAATCGCTCGTTGCGTCATCGCGGCCGCCGAGGCGTCGACGAAGAACAGGACGCCGGAGAACAGGCCGACACCGAGCGCGATGCCGGCAAGTGTGGCCAGTGTCCGGCGCGGGTTGCGCACGAGGTCGCGGCGTACGTAGCTACGCATCGAAGGTTGCCAACCTTCCATCGCGCAGGCCGACGGACCGCTCGAGCTGGCTCACCACCCAGGGATCATGGCTCACCACGATGAGGGTCGCATCCGCGGCCAC
>JANPOJ010000366.1:0-1559 GCA_031427935.1 Ilumatobacteraceae bacterium
CCTACCTTCCGTGGGCCGGGACATACCGGGAGACCTGTCCGGGCAGCTGAAGCACCACGGCGGCTCTGCGCCGCCGACGCCTTGCAGACGAATTGCAACACTGAGCCGCGTTTGCTGACGACGCGCAGACGGCCCGTTCGACCGTTGGGGCATGACCACACCCCAACTCCTTCCCACAGCCCATCCCAATCACCGATCAACCCGATCAAACCCGAACAGGCATCGCTCCTTCACCCGTGTCGCAGCCCTGGTAGGGCTGGCACTACTGGCCGCTGGAAACGGCGCCGAAATCAGCAACGCACAGCCATCACAAATGAGCAAGACAGCGGCACAGCCAATGCCTCCATCGGTTCCCGACGCGCGGCCAGCTTGGCATGAGCCTCGGATCACGTTCGTCGACCAACCGACCACGAAGGCTCAAGACATCATCGTGTGGGCAGTGGGTCTATACCGCGATGCAGGTCTGCAGCTCCCTGACTTGAAGATCTCATTCCCCGTCACTTGCTCGGGAAAGGGCGCGCTCTATCACGTCGGCAAGAGCTCGATCGACTTCTGTCGAATCAACAAGAACAGGGCACTTCACGAGTTCGCCCACGCCTGGGACGACACCTCGGGTGCAGTCGATCGCCAAGCGTTCCTCAAGATGCGTGGCCTGACCGTCTGGTGGGGTGGTGTCGAAATGCCGTCGGGCGAGCAAGGTGCAGAACAACTCGCCGCAATCATCGCTTGGGGTCTGATGGGCTTCGAGGCCCGAAACGTCCCGCAGTTCCCGAACAACTCCGTCAGCGAATTGACAAAGGCCTTCAGCATGCTCACCGGAGGGGTTACACCCCCGCAATCAAACGCCGCCGGCAACTAGTGATTGCCCTACCAGCGCCCAAAGCTAAAAGCACATATTTGCGGCTGGCAATAGTGGCGTGGCGCGCTCCGAACGAAGCGCTTCGGAGCCTGTGGGTCCTCCTAGGCCGAGGCCACGTGCCGGCCGTACTTCCGTTGTGCGGCTTGCTTGGAAACGCCGAGCATCGTTCCGATCTCTGACCATGATCGGTTGGCTCGGCGGGCAGCGTGAACCGCGTCGGCCACCTCGTCGTCAAGCGCCTCGCGCTGTTCGGCGAGTTTCGCGATCTGTCGCAGCGCCGAGGTGTCGACGGGTACTAGGCCACCCGGCTCCACCTTGTCGGCCCAACGCTCGAGCGCAGCAGCTTTGTCCGCTCGTGAACTCGTCGTCATGGCGTCCACCATCCTTTCAGGAACTTCGGTCGAGCCGGCATGGCATGGATGATGGCCTCGCCGTCGTCATCGACAACTACGCCGACCTCTAGCGACTCGCCGGTCCGTGACGGCCCGACGAACATCGTGACCGACTCGTCGTTCGTTACGAAGGCGATGAGGTGGTGTCGGTAGGCGTGAAGCATGTCGTCGTCGTGGACGCCGTGCTTGCGGGCGCTCGCCTCGATGTCCACTTTCACACGATACGCCGAGGCAGAGACATCGTCAACATGTGTTGACGATGTGGGGGCCGCATGGCACAACATCAACCGGCACCAGTTGACACCAGC
>JANPOJ010000367.1:0-2467 GCA_031427935.1 Ilumatobacteraceae bacterium
TCTGTTCGACTAGACGGAAATCGGCGAGCAGTTCGCGGGCAAGCAGGACGACCTGTTGGAACCGTACCTTCAGCTCACGATCGTCGATGACATGAAGGTCCCCGCCACGAACCCGTTCGATCTCGTCATCGATCGCCGCCCGCCGACGCTCGAGATCGGCCAGCCGCACGTCGGGATCGGTCTCGGTGCTCAGCGCCATCCGCTCGAGCAGATCGAAGAGACTGCGGAGCCGTGATTCGGTGCCGACGAAGGGCCGGTCGACGAGGCGAACCGCCCAGCTGATGGCCTGTTCGGCCGCCGGGGTGAGATCGAACGCCGGCTCATCGGAGCCCGGTTGATAGAACCGTCGCAGCCAGCCTCGTTCGTTCGACGACCAGTCGACGAGGTAATCCAACGCCGGTCGCGGCGCAGCCTGCTCGCCGCGAACGGACCGCAGCGCGTGGAGGTCGTCCCCGAGTGCCTCGACCAGCTCTGGTTGCGAGATGGTGCGCACGTTGGGCTCCACGAAGGCACGGTGGAGGAACCCGATCGCCAGCTGCGCGTGTTCGTAGCGCAACAACCCCCAAGCGGGGTGCCGCTCTCGCAGCGAAGTGAGGGTGTCGGTTTCGACGAGCACGCCCCGACTCTATGAGATCGGTGTGACATCGTTCGATGCCCGTATCAAGCTGGGTGCGAAGGTCGGGTTCGCGTTCTCAGCGCCTGCTCGCCGAGATCTGGTCAGCGTGAACTATTCGAGCCAGCTCTTGGGGAAAGCCGAGCCTCGCTTCACTCTGATCGACTCCGGGACCGAAGAGGAGCGAGGCGCGTCGCGGCCAACACAGATGCTCTGCAAGATGTGATGATCGGGTCCGCTCCGATCTCGGACGTCAGTTTGGCGTCGGGCTCGAGCAGCGGCGGCCGCGTTCGCTCTCGGGCAGTGACCGCCGATCCGCGCGGTCGCAGGCGAGCGCTGCCCTTACCGGATGCCACGTAATTCCGGGCTCTTGTGGTCCCGAAGGTGCCCCAGAACGCCGGTTCGGCGTGCGGTTCACCCCACCGTCGCCCGGCGGTCTGGTCGGACGCGATTTCTGCCAGCCATAGCGTGATATCGATCCCAACGAGGCTGGTCGGGCGGGATTCTTGCCACCGGTGGCGTGATATCGATCCCAACGAGCTTGCCTGTGAAGTCGGGCGTCGAACGAGCACAGAACGGCGCACCTGGCGTATCTGCAAGCCGGCGGTCGTGGCAGTTCGCCACCAATGGTAGCACTTGTGCTATCATTGGTGGAATGACCACCGTGGGCCTTCGAGAACTCCGTCAGAATGCATCTGACCTCGTACGCCGGGTCGAGGATGGAGAGGAAATCGAGATCACGGTTGCTGGTCGTCTCGCCGCTCGTCTGGTCCCCGCCGCTCCGAGACGATGGCAGAGATGGGTCGACATCGCAGACCTGTTCGCCGGCCGACCCGACCCAGACAGGGACCGCGACCGCGACCTGATCGATCAGTCCGTGGCGAACCCGTGGGAGCACGACGATGAAGGCAATTCTTGACACCAGCGTCTTGCTCGCCACCAATGTCCCCGAGCTGGAGGGGGAACTTGCGATCAGTGCCGCCTCACTGGCCGAGTTGCACTTCGGCGTACTCGTCACAGCCGACGCGGCTATCCGGGCCGAACGACTTCGAAGGCTCTCGGACCTCCAACGCACCTTCGATGCGCTACCGGTCGACGACGAGGTGGCGGCCAGTTATGGGCAACTTGCTGCCGCAGTCGCCAGCAGCGGCCGCCAACCGCGATCGCGGGTGATGGACCTGTTGATCGCGGCGACAGCGCACGCCCACGCTGCCCGCCTGTACACCCGCAACGCCGCAGACCTCGTCGGGATCGAGCATCTCATCGACATCGTTGCGGTATGAGATTCGAACCCAATGCGAAATCGAGCGAGTTGATCGGCTCGAACCCCTCGACAGAGCACGGTTCGAAGCGAGAGTTGATCGCTCCGGGGTTCACCACATCTGGCTTGGCGCGGTGTCGCCGGGTGGTGGCGGTCAGGTCCGCGTCGACGGCAACTTGCTGACTGCAGCTCGACCCGCGTGGGAGATCGAGAACCCGTGGCCGACGGTGTCCGCGTCTTGTCGTTGTGCGGAGGAACCGGCATGCGTTCGAGTGGACCACTTGCGACTCGATCAACGCGCCGTGTCATCGGCATCACGATCAAAGAAGCGATCGCCGCGAGGTGCCGGGACGATTGCCGCACTCAAGCCAGGGGTGTGGAAGATCGAGGTCACGGCCGGCGTCGATCGGCTCGGACAACCTCGCCGCACGTTCCGCACCGTCCATGGCACTCGAAAGGACGCGACCAAGGCGTTGGCTGCCCTCGTCACCGAAGTCGGCGATGGACACCAGCTACTTCGTCAGAGCGACAAGGTGCTGAAAAGCGCCGGACCTCTCGACGCCGACTCCGCCGCGTCCCCAGACCTCATGAGG
>JANPOJ010000368.1:0-1926 GCA_031427935.1 Ilumatobacteraceae bacterium
ACCGGCAGCTCGCTGCCGACCAACTTGAGGAACTCACAGGGCTGTTGGACTCCTCTCACTGAGTAGCCGCACTACCGTCGAGCGGCCACGAGCGAGCCCGATGGCGAGCGCGTGATCGTTCTCGGGGCGCGAGCCACGGCATCGGTCGACCGTCGGCGGCCCACAGCAGTCCCCACGCGGAGCGAGGTGAGAGGGGGCGGCCGGCTCGGGCGTTGGCGTCAAGGCGTTCGCTGATCGCGGACTCGTCGACGAGCCACCGACCACCGACCTTTCGGCCTTCGAGGAGGCCTTGAGAGACCAGTCGTCGGACGCGTCCAGGGTTGAGCTCGAGCCGCTCTGCTGCTTCTTGGACGGACATCGGCATTGGACACTCCTAGCGCGATAGCGCGCTATAAGTGTATCCAGACAGAATCAGCGCGTCAACGCGCTCATTTGGCCTCAACTGTTGTCTGGTGTGAAACAGATCCTGCCTCCGGCGACAGAGTCGACCCGTCCGGTGGTTCGCGTTGACGTGTCGCTGCAGCCGGCAAGCATGCAGATGCCTGCGAGGATTGCGCTGGCTGTGAGAGGCCACCGCATTCGGCGTGGTGTCCGTTGTGGTCGCGTCCCTTCTTTCATCGCTGCAGCATGCGCCACCTGCACGCCGGACACAACTAGCGCAGCGGCGCAAAAGTCGGTCTGGCTCGTCGGCGCAACGGCTCGAAAGCGACCAGCCGATCGGGGTTCATCGCCTGCGCGACAACGTGCGCGCCGAAGTCGACTGCTGTAGGCAGCATGGACTCCTGACCAATTATGTGGCTACACTAGCCCTCATGAAAGTAGCTACATCGAGTCGGGTTGAGGTCGGCGTGCGGGACCTGAAGAACAACCTGAGCCGATACCTCGGCCAAGTGGAAGCCGGCATCGAGGTCGTCGTGACTGATCGGGGTCGACCGATCGCTCGCCTCACCGGTCTGGATGGGGTGACGGGAGACAAGCTCGCGGCGATGATCGAGGCCGGGCTGGTTCGCCCGCCGGTCGCCAAGGTCCGCCAGCGGCCGGTTCCCCTCAGCTCGACAGGCTCGGTCAGCGAGTTGGTGGCCGAGCAGCGTCAGTGATCACCTACGTCGACACATCCGTTCTCATCAAACTGTTGATCAGTGAAGGTGGCACGGCCGAGGCCAGTGTGATCTGGGACGAACCAGATGTGCTCGTCTGTTGCAGGCTCGGACACGTCGAAGCGCGAGCGGCGTTGACGGAAGCGCGCCGACTGGGCCGAATCACGGCGGTCGTATCCCGCGATGCGCGGTCGGGGCTCGAAGTGTTGTGGTCGCAGTTGTCGATCGTCGAGCTTGACGAGGATCTGATGCGTCTCGCTGGCGACGCGGCTGAGGAACATGGCCTGCGCGGCTACGACGCCGTGCATCTCGCGGCAGCGCATCACGCCGGCGCCGACGTCTTCAGCAGCGCAGATCGCCGGCTGTGCTCTGCGGCGAGTGAATCCGGTCTGCATGTCGCCAACCCGATCGGTTGACAGCGGTGCCGATGCGGTGACCAGTGACGAGGTGGGCGGGCTCCCACCACGAGTCAACTCTTGACACATTTCGGTCGGTCATCGAGAATCATGTGCACAACCGAAGTTCTCGACAGCACCCTGCTCTGCGGGCGTGAGGAGGGTGATGATTCGCAGCATGACGAACCCAGTCGCCCTTCCACCGCGAAACGCCACGGAGGTGGCCGGTGACTGACGTTAGATGTGTTGGTGATCCGCATCGTGGCCAGACCATGTTGATAGACGGGGCGGCGAAGGACACCTGTAACCCGTGACCGCGACCTACGAGGCCCTTGACCCGTGCAGCGACGAGCCGAGCATCGAGCGGATTCCGCTCGCCGATCGGCCGATACGCCTCGATGGGCTGCGCGTCGCGCTCATCCAGACGATGCCCG
>JANPOJ010000369.1:0-2165 GCA_031427935.1 Ilumatobacteraceae bacterium
GCTGGCGGATCCCGATCATGTGTACATAAGTGTACACACCACGCCTGGCAGGGCTGGAGCGCCGTCGGCAACACTGCGCACATGAACTTTGCCTTCACCGAAGAACAAGACGAACTGCGCAAGACCGTGCGGGCGTTCCTCGAGGCCAAGAGCCCCGAGGCTGCGGTCCGCGAGCAGATGGAGACCGAGAACGGCTTCGATCCGGCGGTGTGGAGCCAGATGGGCGAGCAGATGGGTCTGCAGGGCCTGCACATCCCCGAGGAGTACGGCGGCTCCGGGTACACCTACGTCGAGCTCGGCATCGTGCTGGAGGAGATGGGCCGCGCCTTGCTGTGCGCACCGTTCTTCTCGTCGGTCGTGCTGGCGGCCAACACGTTGCTGCACAGCGGCGACGACAACGCCAAGAAGACGCACCTGCCAGGGATCGCCAGTGGTGAGACCATCGCCACGCTGGCCTTCACCGAGCCGTCCGGCAAGTGGGACGAGGCAGGGATCACGATGCAGGCCACGGGTTCTGGCGGCGACTTCACGCTCAACGGCACGAAGATGTTCGTGCTCGACGGCCACACCGCTTCGCTGATCCTCGTCGCGGCGCGCACCGCGAAGGGCGTCAGTCTGTTCTCTGTCGACGGATCGGCCAGCGGCCTGACGCGCACGTCGCTGTCGACCATGGACCAGACTCGCAAGCAGGCCCGACTAGAGTTCGCCGACACTCCTGCCACGCTGATCGGTGTCGAAGGTGATGGCTGGAAGGTGCTATCCACGGTGCTCGACCTCGCCGCTGTGGGACTGGCGGCCGAGCAGGTCGGCGGCGCCCAGAAGGTGCTGGAGATGGCGGTCGAGTACGCCAAGGTCCGCGTGCAGTTCGGTCGCCCGATCGGCTCGTTCCAGGCGATCAAGCACAAGTGCGCAGACATGTTGCTGGAGGTCGAGTCGGCCAAGAGCGCGGCCTACTACGGGATGTGGTGTGCCGCAGAGCTCAACGATGAACTGCCCTCGGTGGCATCGTTGGCCAAGGCATATTGCAGCGAGGCCTACTTCCATGCCACCGCCGAGAACATCCAGATCCACGGTGGAATCGGGTTCACGTGGGAGCACCCGGCGCACCTGTACTTCAAGCGCGCCAAGTCGTCGGAACTGCTGTTCGGCGACCCGACCTACCACCGCGAACTGCTCGCCCAGCGCATCGGAATCTGAGACGATTGGTTTAGAACCGAGCCCATTACGGGTACCCCTGAGGTTTGGCGGACGTCCAAGCCAACGAGAGGGAACCCGAAAATGGAAAACAAGAAACTGTTCGCACTAACTGCGGTCGGCTTAGTCGCCGCGATCGCCGTCCCAACGATTGCGTTCGGTAACGCTCGCAACAATCCTCCGGGTTCGAACGCTGCGTTCCACGCCTCGCAGACCCCGCTCGTCTCCCTGATGAATGGCCCGAACGATCTGACGACGAGTGGCACCATCACCCCGACCGGTGACCCGGATGGGGCCGGTTCTGCCGCGTTCACGTTCGAGACCACCAACGCTGCCGACCTTGTCAATGGTGCTCAGGCGTGCTTCGACCTGTCGTACAGCAACCTCACCGGAACCCCGACCGCTGCGCACATCCACCGCGGCGCCGCCGGTGTGGGTGGTCCGGTCGTCGTCATCCCACCGACCCTGCCCAATCTGACGGCAACAAGCGCATCGGGCTGCGTGACCATCGCACCCGCGCTTGCTGACGAGATCCTGGCAACACCGGCCAACTTCTACATCAACATTCACACCACCGACTTCCCGACCGGCGCAATCCGCGGTCAGTTGTCGACTGGGCCGGCATCGTCCGGTGAGGCACATCTGCTGCCGACACCGCTGCGTGCATACGACTCGCGCGATGCAGCCGGGCCGAAGATCCTGCAAGGCGAGACCCGCACGATCAGCTTGGCCACCGGTCACCTTCAGGGGTCCACCGTGCGGAACATTGCTGTGCCCCCGGGCGCGACCGCAGCCATCGTCACCCTGACCGTTACCGAGACGGCCGTTGGCGTTGGTGGTAACGGCGGCTTCTTGACGATGTACAACGCTGGGGTCGCCCAGCCGGCGACCAGCAACATCAACTGGGCCGGTGTCGACCAGAACGTTGCCGTCAGCACGCAGGTGTCGGTTGACGCTTCCGGTTCGGTGAA
>JANPOJ010000370.1:0-2755 GCA_031427935.1 Ilumatobacteraceae bacterium
GGTGTATCAGTGGATGTGAAGGACCAGTAGGATGCTGATGATTCAGACGGACCACCACAGTTGTGTGAGTGATAGCCGGTACTCACGGACTGCACTGACGCGGCAATCGGTGAGCCGGCGTGACCGAGCAGTCGCAAGGACGAGACGTCGCGCGGCCGGCTGCGCTGTTCGGCCACCAGGGCAGCGAGCATCGTGGGAACCGGAAGGAAGATCGTCACCCCATGGCGGCTGATGAGATCGAGGCACAGCGCCGGGTCGAACATCGGCGCCGTCACGGTCGTGCCGCCCAGCCAGGCCAACCCGGTGAGAGGGGCAATCCCGGCGACGTGGAACATGGCCGGTGCGCCGAGGAAGACATCGTCGGCCTCGAGCGAAAAGGCTAGAATCTTGTTGAACGCGTTGGCGATGAGGTTGCCGTGAGTGTAGAACAACGCGGCGACGTCGTCGGCAGCGACACTGAAAACGTTCGCCGACACTCCGACGGCGTCGAGCATGCGCTCATAGTCGCCAGGAATCCCGATGACGTGCTCGACCAGCGCATCGAGCCCCGCAGGATCACGATCGGTGATCAGCACCCGGGCACCGCTGTGCTGCACGATGTGGGCCAACTCGGCCGGCGCGAGTCGCGTGTTGAGCGGCACCAGCACGATGCCGGCCGCGGGGAGGCCGAAGAACGCCTCGAGATAGCGGTGTCCGTTGGCCGACAACAGAGCCACACGGTCACCTCGCTGCACCCCGAGATCCGCAAGCACGGCGGCCAGCCGAGCGCAGCGATCGGCGAGCTCGTCGTAGGTGATGGTCCGGTCGCCGTCGATGACGGCCGTGCGGTGACCGAAGCAACTTCGGGCATGCTCGAGCGGGTCTGCCAACGTCATCATCGGGCGTGGAGACTATGGCGTCGGCCGCGAACGATCAGCTTCGGACGGTGCCCGGCGTGCTGAAATGTTGCGGTGATCTCGCTTCCGCTGACCACCGAGCGCCTTGTCATCGCGATGATGCGACCCCACCACGCCGCCAGCTTCGTCGTGTACCGCAACCACCCCGACATTGCCCGATATCAGGACTGGACCGTGCCGTTCACCGCCGAGATGGCCGAGCGAATGATGGGAGATCAGTCGGCACTCGATGGCCCGACGGGCGATGAGTGGGTGCAACTTGCGATCGAGTTGCGAGCGGGCGAGCCGACCGGCATCGCCATTGGCGACGTAGCCGTCGGCATCCACGACAGCGGCCGCCAAGCCACGATCGGGTACTCGATCTCAACAGGAGAACAGGGAAAGGGCTACGCCACCGAAGCCGTGGCCGCCGTGATCGACCTGTTGTTCGGCGAGGCGGGAATCCATCGAATCGCCGCAAGCATCGATCCGCAGAACGTCGCATCACGCCGCGTGCTCGACAAGCTCGGCTTCCGCTTCGAAGGCCGTTCCCCGCTGTCGGTGTTCGTTCGGGGGGAATGGGTCGACGACGACCGGTTCGCCGTGCTGGAACCCGAGTGGACGAGCAAGGTCACGCCGACCGACGGCCGAGGATGAAGTCACTCGGGAGTTGCGGCAACGACTTCAGCCAGTCCCACAACTGATCGATCTGCGGTTCGAGACCATCGACGCTGCCCGAGTTGTCGATCACGAAATCGGCACCAGTCAAGCGGTCCTCGCGGCTGGACTGCCGGGCGATTCGGGCCCGAGCGTCAGGCTCGGTGAAACCTCGAGAGTGCACCAACCGATCGACCTGCACCTCGACGGGCACGTCGACCACCACCTTGCCTTGCAGTTCGCCGCGGGGGTTCTCGGTGAGCAATGGGATGTCGAGCACCACGATCGCGTCGCTCGACGCCAGCGAGTTGACACGGCGATTGATCTCGGCACCCACTGCTGGGTGCACGATTGCGTTGAGGTCGCGCAGCGCCTCAGGATCGGCGAACACGATCTCGGCCAGGTCGGCGCGACGCAGGCCGCCACCATCGTCGACGACCGCGGCGCCGAATCTCTTGGCGATCGCCTCGACCACCGGGGACCCCGGCCGCTGCACATCGCGTGTGACGGCGTCGGCGTCGATGATGTGGGCCCCACGAGCCGCCAACAGCGTGCTGACCGTCGACTTTCCGGAGCCGATTCCTCCCGTGAGCCCGACCAGGATCATCGGCGCAATGTACCCGCCTCCCGTTCAAGCGGCGCGCTCTCGGTATCATCACGTGCGATGGGCGAAGAAGTTGACCAGCGTGTTCGCGGCAACGAGCCTCCCCGGCGCGATCAACAGTCGCTCAGCTGGCCGTTGGTCGAGCGTCGCCGAGTCCATGCATCACCCCCGGGCGGTGTCGAGCGGCGAGCCATGCGCCCGCCGGCGCCCGCGCCGATCCCCAGCCTGACCGCTGCACCTCTCTGGCCGTTCCGTCTCGCCGCGTTGGCAGGTGCGTTGGCCCGTTCGAGGGACGACTACAGCTGGGACAACTGGAAACTGATCGCTGCATCGGTCGTGGTCAGCGTCTACGCGATCGTCACGTGCATCAAGCCCGTGCCGTACCGCGACGACACCAAGGTGCGGATCCGCATCATCGCCGAGCAGGCGCTGCACCTGATCGTGGTGCTGGCCACCGGCGCGTGGGCCTCGCCGTTCGCATTGTGCCTGATCCCGTCGGGCATGCTCGCCGGGTTCGCCGCCGGTGGCTTTTTCAGCGCCCAGTTGGGCGTCGCTGCGATCGCCGCCGTCACGGCCAAGCACGCCAACGAGATCGGGGTGCGGGTCGGCCTGCGCGATG
>JANPOJ010000371.1:0-5302 GCA_031427935.1 Ilumatobacteraceae bacterium
CCAAATCGCACTCGCCGTCGCCCTCGTGATCACCGTCAAACTCGTCAAATGGGCCGACCGCTGGAGCCCAACCAACTGACCTATTGGCGCGCGCTCTAAATCGTTCTCCCTCTCTCACCTTGTGTCGGCCACTCACTCGGCGGTGCGGGCACTCCGTGAGGGTCGGGTGCTCGTTCTCCGCGCAGTTCGGCGACCACGGCGCCCAGCCGACCCCTCACCAGGTCGGCGGCGAGGCGAACTTCGTCGTTGGTCGGCTCGGTGGTCGGGCCGATGTTCATCAGCGCCCGAACGTCGATCGCCGCCCCGATCCGGGTGTTGACCTTGGGTCGGCGGATCAGGTTGATCAGCAACGTCGGTACCAGGCGTCGGCGACTGATGACGCGGTGTCCGCCGACCATCGCCACCGGCACGATCGGGGCACCCGTTCGCAGCGCCAAACGCACCGAACCGGTCTTGGCCCGCTCGGGCCACATCATCGGGTCACGGGTCAGGCGGCCTTCGGGGAAGATGCCGACCGCCTCGCCCTCGGCCAAGGCGTGCGCTGCCTCATCGAGTGAGGTCGAGGCATCGGCCGCGCCGCGCTTGACCTTGATGAAGCCGAGCTTGCGGGCGACCGTGCCCAGCAGCGGAGCGCCGAACACTCCCGAGGTCGCCAGTAGTCGTAGCGACCGTCCCATGCGGCGGCACGCCAACGCCAGCAGCACGCCATCGGCGTAGCTGGTGTGGTTGGAGATGACGATGATCGGCCCGGATGGCAAGGTACGTGCGGCCTCGCGTCGGCCCCGTTGGCGTTCGATCTCGAGTCGGCTGAAGAACGCCGCGGCCGAACCAAGGACCGTCGCCAGGACGGCGTAGAGGATTGCGCCGGTGCGTCCCGGCTTGCGCCACATCGGTGGCCGAGTCAGCCGGTGTAGAACGAGTCGGCGACCGTGAGGGCTTCGTCGAGGATGGCCAGGCCCTCGGTCACTTCGTCGACCGTGGCAGTGCACGGTGGTACGACGTGCAGTCGGTTGAAGTGGGTAAAGGGCCACAGCCCCCGCTGCTTGCAGGCCGCCGCAAGATCGCCCATCGGCTTGGCGTCAGCACCGGCCGCGTTGTACGGAACGAGTGGCTGGCGGGTGGCCCGGTCGGTGACGAGGTCGAGAGCCCAGAACACGCCGAGGCCGCGGACTTCGCCGATGCTCGGGTGGTTGGCCTGCAGCTTCTCGAGGCCGGGGGCGATGACCTCGGTGCCGAGCATGCGGGCGTGGTCGATGATGCCTTCCTCCTTGAAGATGTTGATGCTGGCCACGGCCGAGGCACATGCCAGGGGATGGCCCGAGTAGGTCAGCCCGCCGGGGAAGGCCCGGTCGCGGAACGTGTCGGCGATCGTCTGACTGATCACCACGCCGCCGAGCGGGAGGTAGCCGGAGTTGACGCCCTTGGCGAAGCACACCAGGTCGGGCTGCACCCCCCACTTCTGGAAGGCGAACCACTCGCCGCAGCGACCGAATCCGGCCATCACCTCGTCGCAGATCATCACGATCCCATGCCGGTCACAACGATCTCGGATGCCTTGCAGGTAGCCGTCGGGCGGGACCAGGATCCCGTTGGTGCCCACGACTGTCTCGAGGATGATGGCGGCGACGGTGTGGCTGCCTTCGACCATCAACACATCGTCGAGATGGGCAAGCGCGCGCTCGCATTCCTCGGCCTCGTTGGCGGAGTGGAACGCGCTTCGGTATGCGTAGGGTCCCCAGAACTTCACGACGCCGGGCATGCCGGGCTCGCTCGGCCAGCGTCGCGGGTCTCCGGTCATGGTGATGGCCCCGTTGGTGCCGCCGTGGTAGCTGCGGTAGTGGGTCAGCACCTTGTTGCGGTTCGTGTGCAACCGGGCCATGCGCACCGCGTTCTCGGTCGCCTCGGCGCCGCCGTTGGTGAAGAACACCATGGTGAGGTTGCTGTCGTCGATCTTGGTGGCGGCGACCTCACAGATCAGCCTGGCGGCCTCGCCGCGAGCGTCGTTGGCGTGGAACGGGGCGATGGTGCACAAGCGGTCGGCCTGCTCTTTGATCGCTGCCACCAACTTCGGGTGCTGATGACCGATGTTGACGTTGACGAGTTGGCTGGAGAAGTCGAGGTAGCGCGTGCCGTCCTGTGTCCAGAAGTAGCTGCCCTCACCGCCTTCGACCACCAACGGATTCAGTGCGCCCTGCGCGCTCCAGGAGTGGAAGACATGGGAGCGATCATTGGAGAACGCATTCTCGGGATGGGTGTCGAGCACGGTCATGCGGTCAATGGTATTCGATACTCCCAATGGCGTACAGACGGCACTTTGTACCCGAACAATGTCAGTCGAGGGCGGCGATGGCTTGGGCGATGGCCAGGGTGCGCTCGGCGTTGGCGACGTGCAGGTTCTCGATCATCCGGCCGTCGACGGTGACCACGCCTCGACCGTCGGCGACCGCTGCTTCGAATGCGGCGATGATGCGGCCGGCCTGTTCGACTTCGGTGGTCGATGGAGCCCAGGCCTGGTTGGCGATGTCGATCTGGCCGGGGTGGATCAGGGTCTTGCCGTCGAAGCCGAACTCCACACCTTGCGCGCATTCGTCGCCGAACCCATCGAGATCCTTCACGTCGTTGTACACGCCGTCGAGGATCGTCTTGCCCGACTCGCGTGCCGCGAGGAGCGCTGTGGCGAGGTGGGGGAGCAGCGCTCGCCTGCCGGCGACCAAGGGGACGCGCAACTCTCGCGCCAAGTCGTTGGTGCCCATCACCAGTACGGAGACCCGTGGGTGGGCAGCAATCGCTCGAACGTCGAGGATCGCGGTCGGCGTCTCGATCATCGCCCACACCGACATGTCGCCCGGCGCACCCGCCGCGTCGAGTTGTAACGACACGTCGTCGAGGTACGCAACCGAGCTGACCTTCGGGACCACGACGGCGGCTGCTGTCGAGGCGGCGATCGCCCGCAGGTCAGCCGCACCCCAAGTGGTATCGAGGCCGTTGCACCGGATGGTCAGCTCTCGTCGCCCGTATTGCCCCGACGCCGCTGCCGCACACGCCGCGGCTCGCGCTGACTCCTTTGCGTCGGGTGCAACCGCGTCCTCGAGATCGAAGATGATGCAGTCGGCGGCCAGCGACTTGGCTTTCTCCAGCGCACGTTCGTTGGCTGCCGGCATGTACAACGCCGACCTCCGCGGACGCCATGAGCCGCCGTGAGCCGAGTCGCTGCTCACGACGTGAACCCGTAGGCGACAGCGAGGTCCGGGTCGCGCAGCGCCAGGCGTCGGGCGAGCTCCACCACGACCTTGCACTGCTTCACCGATGCGTCATCTTCCATCTTGCCGTCGAGCATGATCGCGCCCGTGCCGTCTCCCATTGCATCGATCACCCGCTGGGCACGCGCCACGTCGGCCGGGCGCGGGCTGAACACTCGTTTGGCAATCTCGATCTGCACGGGGTGCAGGCTCCATGCGCCGACGCAGCCGAGCAGGTAGGCGTTGCGGAACTGGTCCTCGCACGCCACCGTGTCGGCGATGTCGCCGAACGGTCCGTAGAACGGCAACAGACCGAACATCGCGCAGGCGTCGACCATTCGGGCCAGCGTGTAGTGCCAGAGATCTTGCTGATACGTGGGCCGCAACGCGTCGGGTTGGGCCGGGTCGGGATCACTGCGCACGAGGTAGTCGGGATGGCCACCGCCGACGCGCGTGGTCTTCATGCGGCGATTGGCGGCAAGGTCGGCCGGCCCGAGGGACAGGCCCTGCATGCGTGGCGACGCGCCGCAGATCTCCTCGACGTTGGCTACACCACGGGCCGTTTCGAGGATGGCGTGGACCAGGATCGGTCGCTCGAGACCGGCCTTGGCCTCGAGCTGGGCAAGCAGCCGATCGACGTAGTGGATGTCTTCGGGGCCCTCCACCTTCGGGATCATCAAGACGTCGAACTT
This sequence comes from Ilumatobacteraceae bacterium, assembly GCA_031427935.1. Taxonomy (GTDB): domain Bacteria; phylum Actinomycetota; class Acidimicrobiia; order Acidimicrobiales; family Ilumatobacteraceae; genus JAENVT01. Next base: position 3,932 of record JANPOJ010000371.1, read on the forward strand.
GCGGCCCACCTCGGTGACCAGCGTCGTGATGTCGTCGAGACCCCACGGTGAGTCGAGGCTGTTGACCCTGGCCCACAACTGCGTGTCGCCCATGTCGATCGAGCGGGCGACGTCGACCAGACCCGACCGCGCCGCCTGCTTGTCGGCCAGCGGAATGGCATCTTCGAGGTTGCCGAGGAGGATGTCGACCGTGGGCACGACCTCGGGCAGCTTGGCGACGACCTTGCCGATGTGCGGCGGGAAGAAGTGGATGACCCGACTTGGTGGAAATGGGATCTCTCGCAGTGGCGCAGGGGCGCCGACCGCGAGCGGGCTGAAGAAGTCTCTGGCGCTACGCACGCGCGCAAGGGTATGTGTCGGCACGGGCGACGGCGAAACGGGCATGATGGACCGGTGACTGTGCGCTTCAAGGCAATTCTGTTCGACGCGGGTGGGGTGCTGGTGCTGCCGGATCCCACGGTGCTCGGCCCGCTCCTGTCGTACTACGGAGGCGACCCGTCGATGGCAGCGCATCGTCGTGCGCACTATGCGGGGATGGCGGCGAAATCCGCGGCGGGCAGCGGCGAGGCGTTCTGGGACGAGTACGACCGTTCGTACGTCCGAAGTGTCGGCGTGGCCGACGTCGATCTCGATGCCGCGGCGACGGCACTGCACCACACGCGCAACGCGTACCTGTGGCGGTGGCCGATACCCGAGAGCCAGGCCGCGCTGGCGGCGTTGACCGCGACCGGAGTACCGCTCGGTGTCGTGTCGAACGCAAGCGGCCAGATCGCCGAGGTCCTCGCTCGCAGTGGTGTGTGTCAGGCGGGCGCTGGTCCCAACGTCTCGATGCGTGTGGTGATCGACAGCCACATCGTCGGTGTTGCCAAGCCCGACCCGGGGATCTTCGAACACGCGCTGCCGTACTTCGACGGCATCGATCGACACGACATCGCCTACGTGGGTGACTCGGTGACGATGGATATTGGTGCTGCCCGGGGTGCTGGCCTGCACCCCATCTTGCTCGATCCGCACGATGATCATCACGGTGCCGACTTCGAACGCATCCGCGATCTCGGCGAGCTGACCCCACAGCTCGTCCGCTGACCTGTCACACCGCGGGGTCGACAGGCGACAAATAGTGTCGGATCCTCATCAGGCCTACGCCGTTCGTAGGACAACGACGCCGCCCGATCAGCGCCCTTCGGCTTACCACGAAAGGTCGATTGACGCCCTGCTTGGCCTAGTACCAGGCTGAGTTGTGCAGAACCCGATGGACGGGCTGGCGATGTGAACATGGGAGGCCTGTTGTGGGCGTACGGGGTCGGACAGGTTCGGGCGCAAGCGCGCCCGCAGTGATGGGCCGGCATGGCTCAGTTCAGGGAGGCGCAC
>JANPOJ010000372.1:0-2348 GCA_031427935.1 Ilumatobacteraceae bacterium
GCGAGACGTGACACCGGCGAAGCCGTCGGCCACGAGCACCACTCGGTCGCGGGTGATCGCAAGATCCTTGATACGGCTCGGTGCGCCGAGAATGGGCCTGTTCGTCCGTGTGAGAGCACCGGATGACACCACGACGTGCGCCTGAGCCCCGGTGGCGGCGACTGCCAGGATGTGTAGGTCGCCGGTGTGCGGGTCGGGCTTCGGATACGCGGACATTCCACGGGATTGGCCTGCGAGGTCGACCCGGCGAAGCGTGGTGAGATCCGAGGTCAGCTGGTAGGCGAGCGAGCCGTCGCCGAGTGCCAGGATCGAGCCACCGAAGGCGATGATGTTGCTGGCGACGATGACGTCGGAGGTCACCCACCGGCTGCGGTACGACACGGCCACACCCGCGTGTAGATGGACCGAGCAGACCACTGACCTACCGGACTCGGAGTTGGGCCCGATGGCGACCAGCCGGCCGGATAGCCCGGCGTGGAGAGCGCCCTGCACTGGGAGGCCGGTGATGGTGGCCCCGCTTCGGAGCTCGACGTCGTTCGTGGGTAGGAGCGGGGGCTCGATCGGCGGGGCCATGGGCTGATCGTGCACCTAAGGCGCCTCAGCCCGCATCGGGTGCGACCCCTCAGATGAGGAGAATTCCGTCAGGCAATGCCGAGCCGTTGCGCAACGGCGGCGGCGTCGATGCGGCTGTTGACGCCGAGCTTTCGCAAGATGTTCGAGACATGGACGCTCGCCGTCTTGTCAGACACGAACAGCTCGTCGCCGATCTGGCGGTTGGTGCGCCCAATCGCGACCAGGGTCAGCACCTCCGCCTCCCGAGGCGTCAGCCCCAGGTTGTGTGTAGAGCTCTCATCGAGCGCGACACGGGTAGGGGCTTCGACGCTGATCCGTGTGCGACGTGACACGGCATCGATCTCTGCCAGGAGTGGGACGGCGCCGAGTTCGGTCGCGATCGAGTGGGCTTGTCGCAGCGATGATGCCGCCCGATCTGCCGAGCCGGCCAGAGCCGCCGCTTCGGCTTCGCGCAGGAGGGTCGTCGCCGTCGCCCATCGATCGCCGAGGTCGGTCCAGCGCGCCGCAGCCTCACCCCAAGCATCGGGGTCGGAAACGGTGAGGCGAGTCAGGCTCGCAGCGGCGTGGGCGAGGTGTGCCGCTGTATCACGTTGAGGGCTGTTCCGGGAGTCTTCGGCGAACGATCGAGCGGCCTCGATTCGCTGCTGGAGGCGGGAGATCGTGTCCAGGAGATCGATGGGCTCGCGATGCGCCCGCTGATCCAGAGTGCATTCAACCGTTGCAGCGACGCTGAGCATCGCGAACCGTGCCGCCCACAGCACCGACGTCGTGCCCGTCGATTCCCAGCCTCGCTCGGCAGCGCGAGCTGCTTCGTTCCAGTTCCCGAGAGCAAGGTGGACATCGGCCGTCGTGGCGTCGAGCACGGTCTGATGCCATCCGTCGACGGGCTGAGCGTGGGCGTCGGCAACCTGGCGGAGTGCCCGGTCGATATCACCGCGTCGGGCGGCGAGCATCGCGTCCGCGCGCGCCAGGCGAAGGAGACCAACCGGCAGCATGTTGGCAACGGGACGGCGGGCGAGGACGTTGGCAGCCTCGGACCAACGGCCGAGGCGGACGAGCGATTCAGCGGCGAGCGAGTCGAAGTAGCCACTGAAGCTCTCGACGCCGGTGAGTTGTCCCTCCGCCACCGCATCGAGGGCGGTGTTGGTCGCGGCTTGGTAGTGGCCGGCATCGATGAGTGCAACGCACAGGTAGACCGAGGCGAAGGTGCGACTCTGGGCACTGGTAGCAGCGGCCAGCGACTCCCGACACAACTCGACCGCCCCATCGGGGTCACCCTGGTTGCTGCGGACGACCCCAAGGACACGGCGGGCCATCCCCCACGCCCCAGCATTGTCATCGGGGGTCGGCACAAGGCTGAAGACCTTCGCACACCAACGTTCTGCTGTCGCGTAGTTGCCAGACATCAGCTCCGCTTGCCCGAGACCGCCAAACACCGCGGCAGCCTCGGCGCCCTCATCACCCGACAGCAAGTCGGCCGCTCGTGCGAACTCGACGCGGCTCTCGTCGAGTTGTCCGCTGGCCCACAGGTAGCGGCCGAGCCGCTCGTGGCCCCATGACGCTCCGAGCGGAGGCGCCCCGGCATCGAATGCAGCGCGCGCCAGTTCCACCGCTCGCTTGTTGCCGACCGTGGAAGCGGCGATCTCCGCGGCTTGCCACAGGCGGTCGCTTCGACTGGCCTTCGCCGAGCGCTCGCCGACCGTGTCCCAGAGTTCGAAGGCGCGTTCGAGATGACCGAATGCGGCACCCGGCGCAACCGTTTCGGCCGCATCGGC
>JANPOJ010000373.1:0-6046 GCA_031427935.1 Ilumatobacteraceae bacterium
AGAAGAACCGGGCGTTGTCCGCCCTCGTTTCGGCTGACAACTCCACCACTCTCGTCGTCGAGTCGAATGATGACCCGGGTTCGTTGAATCCCAGGTGGCCATTTCGACCGAGGCCGCAGATCTGTAGGTCAACACCGCCGATCGCGCGGATCACTTGCTCGTAGTCCTGAGCGGCCGCGTCGAGGTCGGCGTTATCGACATCGGGGCCGAGGAGGTTCGTCGCCGGGATTCCGAGTGGTCCAGCGAGCTGTCGCTCGATCGTGGCGCGGTACCGGTGATCGTCGGAGACTGGCAAGCCGACGTAGTCGTCGAGCAGGAAGAGCCGGGTGTCGGATGTGATCGAACGACGACGAACGAGTTCGGCGTACACCGGCTGGGGCGATGCGCCTGTAGCGACTCCGAGCGTCGAAGGCGACAAGTCGGTCACCAGATCGGCAATGGTCGAGCCGATCGCCGCAGCCGTGGCCACGACCACATCCATCGCGTCAGCCTTCCCGCAGCGCCCGCCTGGCCAGGGCGAGCACAGAGTCGTCGACAACCAATCCGTTTGCGGCCGAATACCACAGGTGCTGTTCTTCGACGAATGAGGGCATGCGTCGCAGCGATGCCTCGACCTCGTGCCACGTCACCTTGAGATCGGCGAGGCCAGTGCGCATCTGCGCGGCATCGGTGATTCGCCTCGGTCGTTCGGGGTCATTGCCCTGGATCGCCGACATGATCAAGACGCCCATGGTGACGAGCTCGCCGTGCATGATCGTGCGTCCGGTGACCTCTTCGAAGCTGTAGGCGAAGAAGTGCTCGCTGCCTTCTTCAAACCGAGCGTGACCCAAATCGTGGCAGCGCCAACCAATGTCGCGATGACATTCCATCAACCGCCGCAGACCGTCGTCATCGCCTGCGGCGAGAGACGGCGCCAACGACTCGAGTTCATCGAGGTAGACCAGCGACATCGCCGCCGCCTCGTCATCCCAGGGAAAGTCGTGGCCGGCTGCCACACCGATCTGCCAGTCGAACCGGGCGGTGTGGCACGACAGCACGTCACCGATACCACCGCGGACCAACTCCGCAGGGGCCGCAGCCATCAGGTCGAAATCGACCAGCACCTGCTGCGGAACGGCGTCGCCTTCGTAACGGACACCACCCAGATCGCGCAGCGCGGTCATGCGTGTGAAGCAGGCGTTGACGGAGGGCAGCGATGGCACCTGGTAGAGCGGGATCGCCCGTTTCCAATGCAGCCACTTCGCGGTGTCCATCGCTGAGCCACCGCCGATACCGACCACGGCATCGACCTCGGGCATCGTCTCCACGAGGTAGTCGAGGTGTTGCGGGGAGAGATCTCCGGCGGCGATGACGACGACAGGCTGATTTGCCAGCTGCGGTTGCAGAATGGCCCACGGCTCGGGGTGGGCGATGACGGCGTAGTTCGTCATCTCGGCGCTCAATGTGACGAGCAGATCGCGTCCGTAGGTCGTTGGGAAACCCTGGGCGTGCGCAATCACAACCGTTTTCCCAACGAGTCGAGGAGTGGTTGCAAACCGCCGAATCTGACAAGTCGGAATTCTTCGGCGACATCGAGCCCGTGACGCGCGCCGACCTGGGCCGAGCCCGCTCGCACCATCTGGGCCAACAGCGGTTCGACATCGTCCGTTGCCAGTGCCTGGTCGACCGCGTCGATTTGCCAACCACCGGTGCGGGCTTGCATCTGCAGTTGGTTCATGAAGTTGCGCATCATCGTCGCGTGAGCACATGCCGCGGCAATCTTGCGGTTGAGCGTGGCGGCGATGTCGATCACGTCAGTGACTCGCTGCACCGAACGGCCGAAGTACCAGCGCTCGAAACAACCGTGCGGCTGCAGGCCCTCGGCCAGGTGCTCGGGATGGTGCTTGTCGAACTGGGCCGTCCAGAACGCCTCGTCGGTCGCGGCGGCCACCTTGTGGTGGTCCTGGTTGTCCTCGCCGTACATCGCGTAGGGATCGAATGTGACCAGGGCGTACGGCCGGTGAACCCGGATTTGACGGATGATCATCTCCCTCAATCGCACCTCGCTGACGTCGGCGAGAACATCGGTCGGCTCGCCAAGCTCGACGACTTGTGCGACACCCAGAATGTCACACGCCTTCCGAAACTCGCTGGCATTGGCGGTGATGGTCTCGTCCTCAGAAAGACCAACGGAATCCCACCGATCATCGGTCACCCGGACAACAACGACCCGATAGCCGGCATCGGACCACGCTGCGACTGTGCCACCGATGAACAGAGCAACGTCGTCCGCGTGGGCTACGACAACAAGCACGGTACGCCCGGCCCCCGGTTCCAGATCAACGGGAGAGACCATGTACCGACATTACCGCCGTGTGATGGATTTGGTCAACAGTACTTACCAAGGACTCGCTTCAATTTTGGGCTATTCAGACAACTCTCTTGTCTAAATGAAGGCGATGACCTATTGTGAGCGCCATCAGGAGTGAGGGACTCCGTAGCAAGGGGGAATCAATCGTGAGGAACAGCACACACAGCAGGGGAAAGCGTTGGCTGGCCATCTCGGGTGTCGCAGCGATGTGCGTCGTTGCCGTCGCCTGCGGTAGCGACTCGAAGGCATCCGACACCGTCGCCGTGCCGGTCGGCAGCGCCGCAGAAAACTCGGCCGCGCCCACCGATACCGCAGCACCGAACGCCACCACCGCAGCCGCCGAGACAACGGCCGCGACTGGGGCTTCGTCGTGCGGTGCAGTTGGCGACAAGGGCACCATCGAGGTGTTCCTCATTCCGAGTCCGTCGTCGACCTCGATCCAGTCGTTCATCCCGGCGTTCGAGGAGAAGACCTGTATCAAGGTCAATTTCTCGGAGACGCCGTACGGTGAGGCCCACCAGAAGCAGTTGCTGGCCTACCAGCAAGGCGACGGTCAATTCGATGTTGCCCAGTTCGACAACACGTTCCTTGCGCCGTTCGGTGCTGCAAAGGCGATGACACCGCTCGACGACTTCCTGGCCAAGAGCACCGAATACGACATCGCCGACTTCGCCAAAGGCCAGCAGGATTACGGCAAGTACAACGGCGAAACCCTCGGACTCACCTTGTCGACCGAGCCGATGATCCAGTGGTACCGCACAGACATCTACGACGAACTCGGGTTGAAGCCAGCCACGACCTGGGACGAGTTCCTCGCCAACGCGAAGGCCGTGAAGGAGTCAGGCAAGGGCGACGGCGTGCTGATGGGCTTTGGGCCCAACGTGTCATGGTGGTTCATGACGCTGCTGTGGAGCTTCGGCGGCCACCTCTACGACGACAACCTCAAGCCAACGGTCAACACACCCGAAGCGGTCAAGGCGACGGAATACCTGAAATCGTTGCTGCCGTATGCGCCCAACGGCGCAATCACCGCCAACGGCGACGACGTGATGTTCAAGTTCTTGGCCCAGGACATCGGCGCCATACTCAACTACTCCGGCTACTACGGTGCCACGCTCGACCCGGCAGCCAACAAGTTCCAAGGAAAGATCGGCACCGCACCCATGCCCAAGGGCTCTGCAGACATCACCCACCTGGCAGGCTGGAACATCGGCATCCCCGCCGACGCGAAGAACAAGGAGCAAGCCTGGCAGTTCCTAGAATTCGTCCTCGGCAAGACCAACGCCAAGGCGTACCTCGCCTCCGGCGCAGCCGCGATTGGCAGGAACTCGATCACCTCCGACACGGCGCTCGTCGACAAACAGCCATACCTCAAGCTCCTGACAATTCCCTCGTCGAGCCGCATCGAACGCTACCCGCAGTTGAAAGTGTGGCCGGAGATGGACGTTGCCATCACCCAGGCGATCACCGCGATCTTGTCGGATCAAACCGGCGTACAGCCCGGCCTCGACAAGTTGAACGACGATCTCGGCCCCATCCTGGCCGCGGAGAAGGGCTGACATCCGTCAGATCGGACCTGACGCGAGCAAGGCAGCAATGACCGATTCCGTCGCGCATCGAGCGAACGCGCACGTGCGCAACGGTGCTGATCGTCGCGACTTGTCAGCCGCTGCGCGCCGCACCATGCGACGGCGGCGGCAGCGGGCGGCGCTGTTGACGCTGCCCTCATGGCTCATGCTCGCGCTGATGTTCGCCGTGCCGATCGCGGTCGGCATCTACCTGGCGACGCGCAGCGACAAGATCGGCGCATTCGTACCCGGTCGAGGTGTGGGACTCGACAACTTCCGACGCGACGTATTCGATCAAGGCTTCATCTCTGCTCTCGTCACGACCCTGATCATCACCCTCATCGGGTTGGCAATCCAGATCCCCATCGGTGTCGGCCTGGCCGTGCTGCTCAATCGCAACCTGCGCGGTACGCGCCTGTTTCGCACAGCACTGCTGTTGCCGATGTTGCTCACACCGGTGGCGGTTGGTTTGATGTGGCGATTCATGCTTGACAGCGACCTCGGTGTCGTCAACTGGCTGCTTGACACCGTGGGACTGTCGCGCATCGGCTGGCTCGGCGAGAAGTGGGCGGCTCGACTCGCCATCGCCATGGTGGACTCGTGGCAGTCGATTCCATTCGTCATGCTGATGGTGCTCGCAGCGCTTTCGACACTTCCGGAAGGCCCGCACGAGGCGGCACGCGTCGACGGCGCCACCACCTGGCGGGTGTTTCGCTTCGTGACCCTGCCGATGCTCAAGCCTGTGCTCTACGTAACATTGATGATCCGGATCGTCGACAGCCTCAAGTTGTTCGACATCATCTTCATCCTCACCAGAGGTGGACCGGGGAAGGCCACTCAAACCGTCGGCTTGCTGACATACAACACCGGCTTCAACTTCCTGGAGACCGGCCGAGCCGCAGCGCTCGGCGTCGCCGTCGCACTTGTCACGTTGCCGGTGTACCTGTTGTGGCTGCGCGCTCCACGGACAACACAATGAGCAAACCCCGACAACAGCGTGGCTCGCGACTCGGTCGCATCGCTTCGTACACCGCCCTTGCGGTGGCGACCTTCTCAGCGCTGTTCCCGTTGTTCTGGACGGTCTCGACCAGCATCAAGAACCGCGTCGACACGTTCGCCAACCCGCCAAAGTTCGTCGACTTCGCGCCGACGGCCAAGAACTACCGATCGCTGTTCGACTCACCGGAGTTCACCAAGATCTACGGCAACACCATCGTGATCACCGGAGCGTCGACCGTGATCAGCGTGTTGATCGGCACCCTCGCTGCGTACGCGCTGGCCCGCTATCGCCGATTCCCCGGGCGTCGACCGTTCGAGGCGACGTTGGTACTGGTGCGCGCTATGCCGGGCATCGTTCTGATGGTGCCGATCTACCAGATCGTCAGCCGTATGCATCTCTACGACAATCGCTGGGCGATGATTCTGATCTACGCCACCGTCAACCTGCCCTTTGCCGTCTGGCTGATGACCGGGTTCATGGAGCAGATTCCCGTGGAAGTCGAAGAGAGCGCACGCACCGATGGAGCAACAGCCGTGCGGGTCTTCCGTCACGTGATTCTGCCGCTGGCCGCCCCCGGCGTGGTGGCCACCGCCATCTTCGTCGCCTTGTTGGCTTGGAACGAGTTCCTCATCCCGGTACTGCTTGCTGGAAAAGCCAACAAGACGTTGCCGGTCTACATCTCCGGATTCATCTCCAACCGCACGCTGGACTGGGGTCCGATGGCCGCAGCCAGTGCGCTCGCTGTCATTCCGATCGCAATATTCACCGCGCTCATCCAGCGTCGCCTCGTCAGCGGCCTCAGCTCGGGGGCAGTCAAAGGATGACCACGAAGCAAGCAACTGCACGCCGGACCACCAATCGTCACGAGGTGGTTCGCCGAGCCAACATCACTCTGGTCTTCAGAACGATCGGCGAGCACGCGCCGGCGAGCCGCAACGATCTCGTGCAACTCACCGGCTTGTCGAAACCGACGGTTCTCGCGATAGTCGCGGCACTCGAGCAGGAGGGCCTGATCCGATCGACTCGGCTGGCCGCCGAGCCCCGCGGCGCAGGAAGGCGACCTGTCGGGTACGAGCATGACCCGCAGGCCGCGTACGTCATCGGTGTCGATGTCGGCGGCACCAAGAC